>CAIWHF010000190.1 GCA_903912405.1 uncultured Bacteroidota bacterium
TAAGAAGCGATACCTGTATACGATTTAGGTGTAGTAGGTACATTTTGACTAGCAAAACTTGCGGCAGTTGCGGTGTAAAGTATCATAGTACCAGAGGCGTCTGTAAAGGTTTTGCTTCCGCTATAAGTGCCACCACCTGTTATCGATGCATTAACCACTTGCACTAAGGTAGCCTCGTAATTAGCAAAATTAGCATTTAATTGAGCAATGGTCAGTAATTTAGGTACAATGGTACCCGTACCTACTTTAGTAACTGAACTTAGCGTTGCGCCTTTCAATTCTGTAGTGCCTTTGTAATTAATTAAGGAATCACCTGTGATATCTACAATTACAGAATCACCTGGTTTATAGGGTACTACTGTAGTAGAGCCTAAATAAACGGTAATCCCTTTGTTGCCATCTTGAATCACCAAATTGCCTTTGGATAAATTACCACTATCTGCACTTGAAATGACAATACCTTTAATTTTATATTCTCCTATTTTAATGCCAATGCCTAATTTACGAATGCTATCAATGCTAACGATAGGAATGATGCCAGTACTTCCATTGCAGCGTAATCCAGCAAATTTTACATCTGAAGTATCGCGAATGACTAATTGTGGTGTACTATTATATAAAGTGAAGATACCTGTGATTTTACCTTTCCCAGATGGCGTTAATAAGGGTTGGAAATTTGCATATCCACTGGAGCGCAATTGAATGGTTTTGGTAGAGCTACATTCTTCCAAATTTCTGCTGGTGCCGCTTGCTATCGATGCAGGGTCAGCATAAGGCTTATTCATATCAGAAGCTGTAAATTCCGCATTGTCAATAGTTACTAATCGGTTTACGTAATAACTAAAGGTAGCTGTATTAGTAAGCTGTGTTAACGTTACTGTTTCAGGCGCTACTGTATTAGGGTAATTAGCTTTAACAATAAAATTACCCACTAAGGATCCTGGAATATTACTAATCGCTCCTGTAGCATCTGGTAAATAACCTAATTGTGGTGTAGCAGCATATTTACTCATATACAAACCTTTTAGTTTGATATAGATCTTTCTACCTACTGGATATTCATTAAATAAACTATTGTTATCAATCAATACCGCTAAACCTGCAGTACTATCTTGAATCACAATTTGTTTATAAAAATTACCTGATTTATCATCTGCGGTAACAATTCCATAGATGGTATAGTCGCTATCTATACGAACAGCACTTGCGCTATTATACAAGGATTTGATTTGAGCAATAGTTTTATTGCAAGGTAGTTTTGGGTCTATACTACTTTGGTCAGGTGGTGCGTCAAAATCTTTTTTAACACAGGCGCTGAAACTTAGTACAGCTAAACAAAGGGCTAAAATGCGAACGGTTATTTTCATATAGGTGAATTGTAGTTGTTAGAATTTTAAACTGATATTGATGAAGTAATTACGACCTAAGCCATAGAAATATTTTCGTGGAAATTTATTTTCATTGCCGCCAGAAAAATCATAGCGCAATTGTTCAAAACCTCCATTGATAATATCGGTATTGTTAAATAAGTTGCTAATACCCAAATTGAAGTAGAGCATAGTGCTACGAGGCACATTTCTAAGTAGTTTATTTACTAAGAATGATTTTCCAATAGATAAATCAGTTGTAAAAAATGTTGGTGCTACTTCTTGATTTAAGACATTGTTCCATTTCTCAGAACCGGGAGTTAATAAGTCAATCGCTTGTGCTGTCCTTCTATCTGGATTTACATCAATATAATTTCTTGCAAAATAATTGAAGTTGACGTTGGCAAACCAGTAAGATTTACTTTTATAATTAAATCCAAGAGTGGTTGCCGTTTGTGGTCCAGAAGCGATGTAGTAATTTTCTAAATAAACTTGGCGGCTCACTGGAATTTGATTGGTGTCATTATCACGTGTTACACTAACGGTTGGTCTGTTGGTATAAAAAGCTTGACCAATTGCAGCAGCAGCTGTTATTGAAAGCGATGGGTTGATCACCGCATTTACAGCTAGCTCCGTTCCAATAAAGCGCATGTTAACATGTTGTAATGCATAGTTAACAAAGGTTTGAAAGTTAGGATCGTCGTTATAAAACCTTTTTATTTCTGTTGCATCTTTGATATCGCTTACATACCCAACCGCTCTAATATTTAATTTAGGAGCACGCTTCAAATAACCCAACTCAGTAGATGACATGTTTTGGGTAGTTGGATCTAAAATGGCACTGTTTCTGGTGCGAGGCGATATAAATGTATTGTCTACTGTTGGCGCGTCAGCACCAATCATTGCATTAGCAAAGAAATAATTACGACCATCAACTTTATAAGTAAAACCACCTTTTAATCCAAACGTGGTAAAGGCATACTTATTACTTAAACCAAAAGAGTTATTTTCATATAAACCATTTTTGAATAAACCTTCTCTTGTGAAAGATTGATTGCCAATATTTGCTGCTATGTAGGCATCAAATTTGCTGTACGTAAAGGTAGCTTGGCCCCATAATTGACTTCTAGAAAAGCGATTGATATAATTGTAATTATAGCGATCGCCAACTTGTAAAATTTTATTTGGATTATTTAAATCGTTTTGAATATAGTTAGGATTGCCAGCGTAAGTTCGAGCGGCAAATTGATTGTAGTTCACGTAGAAATCTCCGCCTAATAAATCTGCTAATGCTCGATAGCTTTCTGTTTTTTGAGATATGTATGAAAAACCTCCGTATAAATTGACACGCTCGTCTACTTCTTTGTGAAGGGTAGTGTTGAAGGCTGTTTTTTGGATAGCATCCACATCATTACTTAACACATAAATTGATCTGTTGCCAGTAACCGCGTTGCCCACAATGCCATTAGCATTTAAAATAGTCTCTCTATTCATTCTATTGGCTTGGTAAAAACGATCCCAGTCTAATTGTAATAAATTTGGATTGCTTTGAATAGCAGCAGTAATTTCTGAAGCTAATGCTGGATTTTCTGTTGCGTAGTAACTTGGTAATTTTCTGTAATAATCTGGACGTGGATCTTGTCCATTATACCAATCTAAAGTGCTATTTTCATTTTTACCAAATTGATACGATAAGGTCGTAGATAAATGAAAGGTGCTATTAGGGTTAAAGTCCCAATTGGCAATGAAAGCGGGTTGGAAACTGTTGGCTACTTTTGCATTTCTTTTTTCGCCATTTTGATAGCCCCAATTAGGGTTGTAGAAATTGGTGCCGGCTAAATCATAGGCTTCCTGAACTGCTGGTGCTGCTTTACCTCTGCGAGTAGGTGCGCCAAAACTAATGAAGTTAAAAGTGCTCTTTTTAAGTTTTTTACTTATTCCTAAATAATACGAATAGGCATCATAAAAAGTGCCTGCTACGTAGCCTTCTTGTGCCCATCGTTTAGACAAGGAAATGGAATAGGCAAAGCCATTGGCCATTAATCCAGAACTTTGGGTAAACATTAATCGGTTTCTATAACTTCTATTGGTTAATGAATACGCTACTTTTGTTTGTTTGCGTTGGTTAGCTGCTGAGGCGTCAAATATGGTGCTACCATTTAATCCACCAAAGGTATAATCTGAATTCTGTAAACCATAGGTATTGCTTCTTGATCTAAATACATCATTCAAACCTCCCCATTGTCCCCAATAGGCATCTCCAGTTTCTACATCATTCATGGGAGCCCCATTAATCAAAACGGTTTGTTGATTGCGATCATATCCGCGCATTTGAAAACGATAGGTGCCAAAGGTATAAGCAGCTGCGTTAATGAAAGGATCTTTGGAAGCGCTAAGTAAACCAGAAACTTGTTGTGTTTTAGTGCCATCATCATCCGTGCTAAGCGTGTTATCGTCCAAAGAGATAACAGGTATGTTTAATTGTGCTCCTGAAGCAATGAGTTCATTTATTTTTATAGTTATCGTCCCCAAATCAACAATTGCTTTGTTGATGTCAATATCTAATTGAAAGGTTACAATATTGTTTCCCGATATTTTTAAGGTTTGTTTGCCAAATCTAACATTGTTAAAATTAAACCCCCCATTCGCATCTGATGAAGTTATTAATTTATTTTCCAACAAGGCAATTTGTGCGTCACTAACAGGCAATTGGCTTTGTTGGTTAATCACAATACCTTTTACCATAGCCTTATTTTGTGCCCAGGCATGAAAAATAATAGTCGAAAATAGGATAAGGCAGACTAACGTCTTTTTATAACTCATTTTATTTTTTTTACTAGGTTTAATGAAAGGCAAATTAGGATTAGTTTATCGGAATGTAAATATAATCTTTTTAAGTTAGTTAATTTATGCATAATGCAATAAAGTAATGCTTTGATAACATGATTTGTGGATAACTAAACGTTATTAATTCTCGATATTTAGATGCGATTGAATAAAAAATGCCAAATTTGTAATATGAAATACATTTTAATAACATTAAGTTGCTTGATAATTGGTCCCCGTATATGGGCGCAGCAAAAAAATTATCAAGTAGCCGCTATCTCTTTTTATAATTTCGAAAACTGTTTTGATACGATCAATGATCCTAAAAAAATGGATGAAGATTTTCTTCCCAATGGTCCTTATCACTATACCAGTGAAGTATATCATAAGAAATTACACAATCTTGCCACTGTTATTAGTCAGTTGGGTACAGAGCTAACGCCCGATGGTCCAGCCCTATTAGGCACTGCAGAGATTGAGAACGATCGTGTTTTAGAAGATTTAGTAAAGCAGCCAGAAATTGCTAATAGAAATTATAAGCATGTATGGTTTGATGGTCCAGATATTAGAAGTATTGATTGTGGATTATTGTATAACCCTAAGTATTTTAAAGTGATTTATGCGGAATCACTTACCGTAGATATTACAAAATCGGGGGAGAAGGGTGGCAAAACAAGGGATGTACTTCATGTTTGCGGCAATTTATTGGGCGATACCGTGCATGTATTTGTCAATCACTGGCCATCGCGCAGGGGAGGAGAAGCGGCGTCTGCTCCACTAAGAGCTATTGCTGCAGGCGTATGCAAGCGTGTAGTAGATTCTTTAATGGCAATTAATCCGGCTACAAAAGCAATCATTATGGGTGACTTAAATGATGATCCAACTAGTCCAAGTATTAAAAACGTATTGGGTGCAAAAGAAGAAAAATCCCAAACAGCTTATAATGAAATTTATAATCCTTGGATAAAATTTTATAATAAAGGATTAGGTACTTTGGCATATCAAGATGCGTGGGGTTTATTTGACCAAGTGATGCTTACAGGTACCTTTTTAAAAAATGATGATGCTCATTGGAGATATTATAAAGCAGAAGTCTTTAACCGTAATTTTTTAATTACCAAAACAGGTCAATACAAAGGGTATCCGCATCGTTCTTTTGATGGCAATAATTGGATTGATGGCTACAGTGATCATTTCCCCGTAGTATTATATTTAATTAAAGCAAGTAATTAACAAGGGTAATAAATTTGTATTATTTTTGCATTTCAAAAGAAAAATCAATAGTCCATGAAAATTTTAGTTTGTATAGCGCAAGTGCCGGATACGACTTCCAAAATTGCTTTTACTAATAATGATACTCAGTTTGCCTCTGATGGATTGACGATGATTATCAATCCGTATGATGAATGGTATGCATTGGTAAGAGCCTTGGAATTAAAAGAAACAGGAAAAGCTAGTGCGGTTCATTTAATTACAGTTGGCAAAGCAGATGTAGAGCCGGTTATTCGCAAAGCCCTTGCATTGGGAGGCGATGAAGCAATTCGTATTGATGTTGACAGCAATGATCCTCTTGTAATTGCGCAAGAAATTGCGGCCTATGCTTCTGCACAATCATTTGATTTAGTATTGTGTGGTAAAGAATCAATTGATTATAATAATGGCGTTGTTGGTGCTATGTTAGCTGCTTTATTGGATACCGAATATATAGGATTTGCAAAGAAGTTGGATATAGATGGCGCAACAGCTTCCTTAGTTAGAGAAATTGAAGGTGGCGAAGAGCATGTAGTAAGTAATTTACCATTGGTAGTTTCTTGTCAAAAAGGTATGGCGGAGCAACGTATCCCTAATATGAGAGGGATTATGGCTGCGCGTACCAAGCCATTAACCGTATTAGCAGGTATAGGCGCCCAAGCGCAAAGTAATATTGTTTCTTATGCAATGCCTGCGGCTAAAACCGGTGTGAAAATGATAGATCCGGAAAACATGGATCAATTAGTTCAATTATTACATTCAGAAGCAAAAGTTATTTAATTTATAAAAGACAGTAGCATGATTTTAGTATTAGCAGAACAGATAAATGGAAGTTTCAAAAAGAAAACCTTTGAAGTGCTTCAATATGCGGCAACTATTGCCCAAATAAACCAAGATAAAGTTGCAGCACTTGTATTAGGAAGCGCACAACAAGATGCTATGCAAGAATTGGGCGCTTATGGTGCTCAAGAAGTTTGGCATGTAAATGATGCAAGATTTGATTCGTTTTCTGCTAAAGCATTTGCTAAGGCAATACAACAAGTAGCTACGCAACATAATGCAACTATGCTTATTGCTCCACATGATGTTTTCGGTAAAGCACTAGCTCCAAGAGTGGCAGCAGTGATGCAAGCAGGAATGGTAGCGGGTGCGGTTGCTTATCCTACCTATGATAATGGATTTGAGCTTAAGAAAAGTGTGTTTTCAGGTAAAGCATTTACTATCATTGCTATTACGTCTTCATTCAAAGTAATTACATTGGTTCCCAATACGTTTAGTGTTGTAAAAGGAGAAGGGCAAGCTGCTATTCAAGCAATGCAAGTGGCTATCCAAGATGCTGATTTTGCAACTAAAGTGAATACCGTTGAAAAAGTAACAGGTGCCATACCTTTAGGAGAGGCGGAATTGGTAGTGAGTGGAGGAAGAGGAATGAAAGGGCCAGAAAACTGGCATTTGATAGAAGATTTAGCGAAAGTTATGGGTGCTGCTACTGCATGCTCTCGTCCGGTAGCAGATAGTCATTGGAGGCCACATCATGAACATGTTGGGCAAACGGGTGGTACCATCAGACCAAATTTATATATTGCCATCGGTATTTCTGGTGCTATTCAGCATTTAGCGGGTGTTAATAGTTCTAAAACAATTGTGGTTATTAATAAAGATCCTGAAGCGCCTTTTTTCAAAGCAGCAGATTATGGTATCGTAGGAGATGCCCTTGAAGTATTGCCTAAATTAACAGCGGCTATGCAAAAATTCAAAGCAACAAATTAATTTTAAGTGCATTCAAAATTGTCCATAAAAAAAGCGTCCAATAGGACGCTTTTTTATTTTTAAAAATCTTATTATTCTTTTGATGAACCACTTATAGATGAATTATAATTGCCACCATCAAGGCCATTAATGACTGGCGAGCATTCGATAAGTCCATTAATATTTTGCTTCCACATAAGCGCTCCCTTAGCGGTATCTAATGCATATAGGCACTTGTCGTAACTGCCAAAGTACACTTTGTTTTGATAAATAACAGGGGAGGATTTTATTAACCCATTAGTTTTAAATTTCCATTTCACCGAACCGTCAATAATTCTTAAAGCATAAAGGTTATAGTCGTAAGCGCCAACATAAATAACTTGATTGCAAGCATATGGTGAAGATACAATTCTATCCGTTGTTTGTACTGCCCATCGTTTTTTACCAGATGCAGAATCTAAACAATGAATTTTTTGATCATTGCTACCAAAAATAATATTGCCACTGTAGCAAATAGGCGAACTTTGAATTTCACTTCCCGTTTGATACGTCCAAACGTTTGTTCCGCTAAGGATGTCAATAGCATACAATCGACCATCGGCACAACCAACATAAACAAAATTGCCTTTTGCGGTTGGAGAAGAATAAACAGGTCCAGATGTGCTACAAGTCCAAACGCCAGCCCCCGTATTTTTATCTACAGCATGCACTTTAGCATCATAGCTACCAACAATCACTAAGTTGTTGTAAACCGTTGGAGAGGAGTGTACAGCGCCTCCCGTTGGATACGTCCATTTTATTGCATCAGCCTGCACATCAATACAGTATAGATTACCATCGCCACTTCCAATATATAGGAAGCCCTCTTTAATCATTGGGGTTGATAATATTTGTGATGTAAAACTATAAACATGTAATTTTACTCCTGTAAAGGCATTCAATTTAAATAATTGTCCCATTTCAGATACTACAAATACCCAATCATTAAATAAACATGGGCTGCCTTGTATATTGGCACCCACATTGAATTCCCACCTTTTTTCACCCGTTTGAGGGTCTAATGCATATAGTACAGCATTTTGTGATCCAATATAGACACTAGGTGTTTTTACCAGCGGCAAGGCCGAATCTGCACTCATGTTTTTATCGCAAGAAAGCAATAACAAGCTAAATGCTAATAAGAGCAAAAAAGGCTTAAAAGGTGAATTCATAATAATTGGTTTGATTATGCAATATAATATTTTTTAGCGAAGCTATTGCCACTTCGCTAAAAAAATAAGCATAGATTAAATTTTTTATAGTAGCGCTTTATCTTTCGCTTTTTTTAGTTGCTGAAACATTGCGTCAAAAGCAGCTTCGCAACTTTCTTCAAATGTTTTTGATTCTTCTTTTATAAATAGCGTGTGTTTGGGAATATGCACCTTTATCTCTACAACTTTATCCTTAATATGATGTGCAATATTGTCTAACTTAAGAAAAACCTCTACTTCGATAATGCTATCATGAAAAGTTTTCATTTTTTCAATTTTCTTATTGACATGCTCTAGTAATTTTTGATCTGCGTCGAAATGAATGCTTCTAATTTGCGTTGTCATAATCTAAAATTTAAGGGTGAAAAAAGCACTTATCCTCTAGGGTGATTTTTTTTATGAATGTCTTTAAGCTTTGAAATATGATTATGGGTATATATCTGTGTAGATGCTAAGCTGCTATGCCCTAATAAGTCTTTTATGGCTTGTAGATTAGCGCCATTATTAAGTAATTGAGTGGCAAAAGTATGTCGCATCACATGTGGGCTTTTCTTCTTTAGGCTTGTAGTGGCACTTAAGTGTTTCTTTACTAGTCTATATACATAGCCGGCATATAAGTTTTGGCCATTCTCTAGGATAAAAAAAGAGGTGTTAGGATTTTCAAAAAGACGTTTTTTCTCGTTAATATATGCTTGCATTTGCGATTCTAAATGTTGGCTAATTGGGATTAACCGCTCTTTATTTCCTTTCCCTAATACTCTTAAATGATGCAAGCTCCATTCTATTTGTTGTTCTTTTAACGCTAATAATTCTGCTCTACGCATACCTGTTTGGTATAGTAGTTCAAGTATTAGACGGTCCGTAAACCCTTTGAATCCCTCTCCAAAACTAAGTTCTTCAAATAAAAAGTCGGTTTCTTCGTCTTTCAGAAAATTGGGTATGCGCTCAGGTGTCCGTAAGGCTCTAAGGGTGCTTATTGGATTCGTTAAAATCCAATCCTGCGTTTGTGCATATTTAAAAAAGGAGCGCAAAACAGATTGTTTTCTGTTGATGGTTGTAGCTGTTTGTTTTGCTTCTTTTAAGCTGGCTAACCAAGATCTTATGTGAAGATGTTTTATTTGCTTTAGATCTTCAATAGCATAGATAGTTAATAAATACGCAAAAAAATCAAGGAGATTTTTTTCATAAGCAAGGCTAGTGAGAGGCGAGTAACGTTTCTCGTATTTGAGGTATTGGAGGAATTTACTAACGTAGGAGGTATCCATAAAAATATCCGTTAGTGTAAATATAGGATATTACACTAACGGATAAAAGTATTTTTTGTTAAAACTAATCTTCTATTTTACCAGAAAGGATTTGTTGGCGATAAACCGCTTTTAAAACTTCTGTACGACGACGAACAGATTTTTTAGTATACGATTGGCGGTCGCGTAATTGTAATAAAGTACGAGATTTTTCATACTTCTTTTTGTATTTTTTTAATGCCTTGTCAATGTTTTCGCAGTCTTTTGTGTCAATAATTAACATAGTGTATACCCCCTTTTTAGGTTAATTTGAGGATTGCAAAGATAATTATTTTAAAAGTAATTCCAAATTTTTTTAAATAAAATAATACATTTGTAGGTAGTATTTATAGTATGGCAATTAAGTCTAAGATCCTTTTTTTTGTTGTAATCGTTTGTTTATCAAGCTTTATTGCCTGTACTAAATGGACAGATAACCAATCGCCAAGCGATCCCCGCTTGACGCAAAAGTACTGCAATGACCCTTTTGCCGTTAACTATAATTGGGGTTTTCCTGGCCTCCCAGATAATAGCATCTGTGTCTATCCTGCAGATTTATACCTAGGCACTTATCTATTTCATGATTCAATATATTCAATTGCTAATGTGTTGATAGACACTAATCAAGTTTTGTTGCATATTTACAAACAAAAATTGGATAGAGTTGTCATACTTGGATTTACAACCGTAGCGGATTCTCTTTTTGTATCGGTTTTAAAAAATGGAAATGGAAGCCTCGATTCATTACAAAATATTCCTGGTCAATTATTGTCTAATATGCTAGACACCGTAAATGGTACTTGTTTCAAATACCTTTCTGATACCTTACGTTTAAAAATAAATTGGAAATTAAAAACAGATACCGGCATTTATTTTCATAAAGGGAGTGCTATAAAACAATAATATGTTTACAGGAATTATTAAAGAATTAGGAAGTATTGTAGCTATTAAGCAATATGGAACTTCCATACATTTATGGGTTTCATCACCCTTAACGAAATCAATTTCGGTAGATAATTCTATTGCTCACAATGGCATTTGTCTTACTGTAGTGGCTATTAATGATATGGTCTTTAAAGTGACAGCTGTAGAAGAAACGATTAAGAAAACTACAATCGCTGCATGGCGAGTAGGGGATGTTATTAATTTAGAACGGGCATTAAAAATAGGCGATGGATTAGATGGTCATTTTGTTCAAGGACATGTAGACACCATTGCAAATTGTAAGCATATAGCATTCAGAGACGGAAGTTGGTTGTTTGATTTTGAATTTGACCCTGCATTTGCAGCCTTGCTTATTGAGAAGGGATCTATTGCTATCAATGGAGTTAGCCTTACAGTATTTAATGTAGAACGCTCTACTTTTAGTATTACCATCATTCCATATACGTTTGATCATACGATTTTTAATACCTTACAAATTGGACAAAAAGTAAATTTAGAATTTGACATTTTAGGTAAATACTTTTTGCGTAAAATGCAATTAGAAGCATAAAAAAAGGCATCGATTTCGATGCCTTTTTTTATGCTTTGTATTTTTATATTATTTGATAATGGTCACGGGTTGCGCCTGGCTATTTCCTTCTGCATCCGTTACGATAATAAAATAGTTGCCGTTTGCATAAGATGCAAAATCAAAAGAAGTTGCAGTTGCATTCGTAACATTTTTACGCATTATTTCTTGCCCCATATAATTTGTTACTGCTACGCTTACTGAAGTTGATTCGTTCCATGTAAGGGTTACCAATTGGTTACTTGGATTTGGATAAAGCGTCCAAGCAGCTTTGTTAATGGTTGCGATATCTAAAAGGGAAACGCTTAATATGTTTGATTTTCTAGATTGACAAGCACCATTGGTATTTACCGCATAATATAGACCTTGCACCATTGGTTTGTATGTCTGACCAGTAGCACCAGGGATTAATCCATTTGGTCCGTACCATTGTAAAGGACCTGGAATGTTAGCAGACAAAATATTACCAATGAAAGATATAAATGGTGTTGTTGGCAAACTAGTACGTAATACTAAAAATCCAGCACTTGTTAAGGTATCTGATGCATAGCAACCACCATCCGTAGCAATAACTCTAAAATTAACTACATCATTATTCAATAAGCTTGTTGAGCTGTAAATAGTATTTCCCGTTGCGATAGTAGTGCCATTCACCAACCAAGATAGGATTGGGTTGGAGCCCATCACATAAGTACCTGTAAATTCTAATAATGAATCTTGACAAGAAGGATTATTACCTGTCGTTAATGACATGGAAATACTAGACGGATCAGCCGGACGAATTGTAAATAACATAGAATCTTTTGCGGTTACGTTCATAGCGCAGAAGTGATTTGATGTCATAATGCATTTCAAGGTTGTAGGTGCTGTATTCACAATCGTTGAAAAAGTTGCACTGGTAGCGCCACTAACTAAAATACCATTTTGATACCAAGCATATTGTGGTGTAGCTCCACCAAATAATGGATTAGCGCTTAAGGTAATGGGCTTAACCGCACAAGCAGGATTGGTACCGTTAGTTAATGCTAGCGTTACGGTAGGAACAATTGGGCTAAATAAAATTTTGATTTGGCTAGATGTTACCGTTGCTGGAATTGCACAACTTGCGTTTGATAACAAAGTACAAGTAACAGCATCATTATTTAATAAGCTAGTTGAGTAAAAGGTATCTACATTGCTGCCCACAATGATTCCATTAACCTTCCAAGTATATAACGGAGAAGTACCGCCATTAGTTGTTGTTGCTTTAAAAGTAATCGGTTGTCCCGAACATGAAGGGTTGGTGCCAGCCGTAATAGCTATTGAAATACTTGGAATATTAGTAGGGAGTCTTAAAATTGTAATTGGCAAAGATGTTAAACTATCTGCACCGCAGAAGCTAGTGAAAAACACTCTGCAAGTAATGGTATCTAAATTATTTAAATTAGCTGTAGTAAGCACGTTACTGGTAGCGCCAGCTATCACTACACTGTTTTTATACCATTTGTAAGTAACGGTAGTTAAAGAAGATCCTTTAGTAGTAGTGAAGGTAAGTGGGGTATTTGCACAATCAGGCATAGTACCTGCTGTAAGCGTGGTATTGATGTATGCTCCCGTATCTGTTGGTTTGAATGTAAGCGCGTAATCTTCTGCTTGACCAACTTCTAATTGACTGCAAGGGCCAATATTAGAAGAAGTATCCATGATACAACGCATTCTTAAGGGCGTACAGAAGGTGATACCAGTTGCAGGTGCAACATAGGTAAATGAATAACTTTGATTTGGATTGTTGGGAGCTACACCAGTTGAAATCATTTCTCCAGCTGGGTAAGCTGCAGGGTTGAAAATTCCATCATTATTATAGTCAACATAAACTTTCGCTTTTTGACTCGCTCTAGAAGTATTATTCAAACGAATAGTATAGGTTGCTCCAGGCGTAATTATTGCTGACTGCGAACAGGTTTTATCTAAATAAACTTTAGAACCATCACCACTATATGTACCTGTTGTATTGTCGATTAAGGATACATTGGAAGCATTTATAACACGTACCCTTGTTATGCCACCGTTGTAGGTATTTGCAACATTAGCAGGGTTTATTGTTGGACTACAATTAGAAGCCACCAATAAGGATGGTGGAGGCGCTACAGCACCAGTAGACATCGCTAAGGTAAGACGAGCGCCTAATAATGCCGCTCTCATACGAGTTCTTTGTCCAGCTGTAAATCGATCTTGACAATTAGAATAGTCCATGAAATTATGCGCTAAATAGCCATAGGGTGCATTCGTACACGTATTAATGTCTGTTGTTAGTGGACAATTGAAATTGGTTTGTAAAACAGGATCGGTATCACAAACGAAATCTCCAGAAAAACTACAGTTCGGTGTATTGGTAGCGCAAGTAGTTCCTACAGATCCTTGGAATGTATGATATAAGTTAAAAGCGTGACCAATTTCATGAGGCAGGGTAATAGAACCCGCAACCGCTTGAGAAGCCAACATGATGGTGCCATCTAAAGGTGCTGGAGTGCCTGCCATATAAGCGTATCCTGCTACAAAAGACCCAGATCCTGTAATGCCATCTTTACTGTCTATTTTATTGACAATCCATATATTATAATAGTCGGTATTGGGCCAAATGCTTAAGTTTTTGATCGTTGCTTCATCTGCGCCAACAGTGCCATTGTGTTTAATTCCATCACTAGAATAACCAGCAACGCTTGCACCACTTACGCGATTAATACCTGTGGTAGGTCCGCAGTTAGGATCGCGTTTAGCTAATACAAATTTCATAGGTACGCGAACACCTCCATTATTGGTATCTGGATAAGCAGACCATTGCGCAGCATAGGTTGCATTCAAATACGCAATCATACTGTTGATTTGCGCATCGGATGGATTGTAAACCGAGCCAATGGTAGGGTTAGTGTCATAAATAACATGCACTACTACCGGGATTTCATAAACGGTATCAGTTCCTGTAATCAAAAAGCGAGCTTGTCCGGCTAGCTTTTGTTGGGCTGCCCATTTTATATTAAAGTCGTTAACATTATAGGCATAGCTAGCAGATTGCTGTAATAATTGATTGTGCGCATGATCAAATCCACAAATTGGTTGTCTTTGTGCAAATAAGTTCAATGCGGTCAATACGATACTAAACGTAAACAAAAGTAGTTTCTTGGTCATAATGGTTTTTTGATTCAAATACGGTTTTAGAGCAACTTTCCCAAGTAGCCATAAAATCCTTCACAAGTTAGAAAAAAAAATTAAAATCTAAGCTTTTTTAGGAAGTCTTTATTTTTTGCATTAAAATATTATCTTTGTCAACTCAAATTTAATATTTTTTTACATTATCAAGGACAACTTATGCAGTTAAAAGGGTTGGTTAAATTTTTTACAGCGGCACTAATATTGATATCGCTGTATCAATTATCATTCACGTTCGTAGTACGCAACGTAGAAGCAAAATTTAAAGCAAAAGCAATGCAGGATGCTAAATTAAAGAATCCTGGTGTAACTGGAGAGGCTTTAAATACATTAGCGGAAGCTCGCTATAGCAAAATCACAGATAGCATCCAAGGGGAGTCGGTGGTAAGTATGTTATTCAAAAAATATACGTTCCAAGAGGCAAAAGAACAAGAATTAAATCTTGGTTTAGATCTGCAAGGGGGTATGAATGTGACCTTGGAGGTTAGTTTAGACGAATTAGTTCGCTCTATGGCCAATAATCCAACAGATTTAGCGCTAAATCAAGCTATTGCTGATGCAAATAAAGCAAAAGCAAATAGCCAGTTAGACTTTGTAAGCTTATTTGGTCAAGCATTTATGGCTAAAAACCCAAGTGCTAAAATGGCTTATTTATTTACTAAGCCTTCTGAAAAAGAAATCACGATCAATTCAAGTAATGACCAAGTTATTGCAAAAATTAGAAAAGAATCTAAAGATGCAATTAAACGTACTTACAATGTATTGCTTACGCGTATTGATAAGTTTGGAGTTGTTAATCCAAATATGAATTTGGATGAAAATAAAGGAATTATCACTGTAGAATTAGCAGGTATAAGAAACCCTGAGCGCGTACGTTCATTCTTGCAAGCAACAGCAAAATTACAATTCTTTGAAGCGTATTCAAACGATGAAATCATAAATGCTTTACAACCAGCTAACGATGCATTAGCAGCGTATTTATCTGGCGCTAAAGAGGAAGAGAAATTAGATACCACTAAAACTGTTGTTGCCCAAAAAGTAAGTGATACCGCTTCCTTAGCTTCAATTTTAGGAGATAAAAAATCAAACACTAAAGATACCGCAGCTGCTAAACAAGCAGATTTGGAAAAGAAAAATCCATTATTATCTGTTTGGATGCCAAATATCACACAACAAGGCACCATCAATGAAGGTCCAGTCGTGGGTTATGTAGCTAAGCGCGATACGGCCAAATTAAATGAATATTTAAACCTAGATGTTGTAAAAAATAAATTCCCAAGCAACGTTCGTTTTATCTACGGCGCTGAAAATAAGAAAGATGCAAAAAATCCAAAAGCACCTTTGTTTATTTATGCTATAAAAACAGTTGCTGGAACTAATGATGCAAAATTAGAAGGGGATCATATTGTAGATGCAAATGATGACTTTAACCAAATGAACGGACAACCTGAGGTTTCAATGTCTATGGACAAAACAGGAACGCGTATTTGGAAAAAAATGACCGGAGATAATGTTGGTCGTTTTGTAACAGTAGTATTAGATGATCGCGTTTATTCTGCACCAAGAGTAAATGACGAAATTGGCGGAGGAAGAACTTCTATTTCTGGTAGCTTCACTCCAGAAGAAGCAAAAGATTTAGCTAATATTTTGAAAACGGGTAAATTACCTGCTCCAGCTCGCATTGTGCAAGAGCAAGTGGTTGGTCCTACCTTAGGTGCTGAGTCCATTGCAGCAGGTATGAATTCAATCATTATCTCCTTTGTTGTGATCTTCATTTTAATGATGGTTTATTATAGCACTGGTGGTATTATTGCAAACATCGCATTAATCTTAAACTTATTATTTACCGTTGGTATTTTATCGGCTTTACATGCAACGTTAACGATGCCGGGTATTGCTGGTTTAGTATTAACCATTGGTATGGCCGTAGATACGAACGTAATTATATTTGAGCGTATAAAAGAAGAATTAGCTTTAGGTAAGTCTTATGAATTAGCTGTTTCAGAAGGGTATAACCGCTCTTATGCTCCGGTTTTTGATGGCCATATTACGGTATTAATTACATCTGTAATTCTATTTATATTTGGTTTAGGCCCAGTACTTGGTTTTGCAACTACGCAGATCTTAGGTATTTTGTTATCCTTATTCTGTGGTATTTTAGTATCTCGTTTAGTTACGGATATGAGAATGAGTAAAGGCAAGCATTTTAATTACTTTACTAAATTATCAAGCGCTATATTCAAAAAAGCACATTTCAAATTTATTGAAGCTAGAAAATATGCATATGTAATTTCTATAGTAGTATTAATTGGTGGCGTGGCATCTTTCTTTAACGGTTTTGATTATGGTGTGGAGTTTGCAGGAGGTAGAAGCTATACTATAAAATTTGATAATAAATTAGAAGTAGCTCAAGTACGTGAAAATTTAAATAAATATTTTGGCGAATATCCAATTGTTAAAACAATTGGTACCGAGAAGCAATTAAACATCACTACTGCCTACAAAATTAAAGAACAAGGTGTTGCCGTTGAAAAACAAGTGCAAGCTAAGTTGTATGAAGGCTTGGTGAAGGAAGGTTATTTAAATGCAGCAATAACAGAAGAGCAATTTGCATCTTCGTATATTCAAAGCTCTCAAACGGTATTACCTACTATTTCTGATGACTTGAAAGCAGGTGCTGTAAAAGCAACATTATTCTCTTTGATTGCCATCTTTATATATATCTTCTTACGTTTCCGTAAATGGCAATACTCATTGGGTACGATCATTGCCTTGTTGCACGACGTTTGTGTTACATTGGCGGTATTCTCTTTCTTCAGAGGAAAAGTTCCTTTTGCATTAGAAATCGATCAGCATTTCATTGCTGCGGTACTAACCGTTATTGGTTTCTCTATGAATGATACCGTTATTGTATTTGATAGAATTCGTGAATACTTCCGCAAATCACCAAAAGAATCAAAAGGAAGCGTTATTAATAGAGCAATTAATGATACCTTAAGTAGAACGATTATGACATCTCTTACGGTATTTTTAACCATCTTAATCTTATTCATTTTTGGTGGAGAGGTTACTCGTGGATTTGCTTTTGCAATGTTAATTGGTGTGGTAACCGGCACCTACTCGTCAATCTTCGTGGCGGCACCTGTATTAGTTGATATGGATAAGAAAGATTCATTGAAAAATGAAGTTGATAGAGATATACATATCGAAAATATAAAAGCACAAGCATAATTATATTTTACTACTTTTTAAGGAGGGCTTTCGTGAGAAAGCCCTCCTTAATTTTTAGTAATAATTAGCAAATGATTGCTTTATACATTTTGTATATTTGCGTATGCTAATTCGTTTTTTCGAACATTTTGGAAGTTTTGTATTAATGTTGAAGGGTTGTTTTTCTAAACCTGAAAACACAAAAGTGTATTGGAAAGAGCTAATAGAACAATGTTATGATATTGGCATTCGATCTTTGCCTATTGTACTCATTATTTCTTTGTTTTTAGGTATGGTACTTACCTTACAAACAGCTTATCAACTAGTAAATCCTTTTGTGCCGAAAGCAGTTCTTGCTCAAATTGTAAGGGATTCTACTATTCTAGAATTATCTCCAACCGTTATTTGTGTTGTATTGGCTGGCGTGGTAGGTTCAAAAATCGCTTCAGAATTGGGTAATATGCGTGTGAGTGAGCAAATAGATGCCTTAGAAATTATGGGTATCAATACTAAGATGTATTTGATTTTACCTAAAATTGTTGCAGCAATTTTTATGGTTCCTTTATTAATTTCTACTTCTATTGCAGTAAGTATTTCTGGGGGTTATTTAGCCGGTGTAATGTCTAGTGTTTTTTCTCCAGAACAATTTTTAATTGGTTTACGTCAAGATTTTTTACCGTATAATATCTTCTTTGCTATGATTAAATCGGTAACGTTTGCCTTTATCATTACAACCATTCCTGCGTATTATGGTTATCATGTAAAGGGAGGGGCACTCGAAATAGGTAAGGCTAGTACAACTGCTGTGGTAGTAAGTTGTATTCTGATACTTATTGCAGATTATAGTTTGTCGGTACTCTTATTGTAAGGATGTTGTAGTTGCTTGATTGCTTACAGTTGTTCTTATTATAGCATAAATAGCTAAGTTTAATTGCTCTTTCAATTGGTGAATACTATTTTTATCTTGATTATTTTTAAATGCATATTGTATTTGAATATGCAATTTATTGTCGTGAAATCCTTTAAAATAAGCCATTCCGCCATTCTCAATTACCGTATTTTTTTGTAATAAATTATTTAATTGTTGCACGCAACTTATAATTTGCTCTTTATCTAGGGTAGGTTCTAAATAGATTTGCTGAAGCACTTTATGCAATTCTTTTACACTTAAGTTTTCCAAATGTTCGTCGATCAATTTCTTATTAGGTACTACACCTAGATGATCATTAAGCAAACGTAAATGTGTGCTTCTGAATCCAATTTTTTCTACAACACCTTCCATTTTTTCCATCTTGATATGGTCGCCGATTTGAAAGGGTTTATCGACTAGAATTATAAAAGATGCAAATAAATTTTCAATACTTTCTTTGGCTGCTAATGCTATAGCTACACCACCAATGCCCAATCCCGTAATAAGTGCCGGAACATTTACATGAAAAATCAATCCTAAAATAAAAAAGAAACTAATGGTCCAAATAAGAATTTTAATAATCTCTTTCATCATAGGAAGCAGCTGAAGCAAATTGCTGGCAGCCTCTTGGTTGGCTTTTTCTATACGTATATGATAGATGAAATCGGCAATACGCAATGCTAATACCGTATGGAAATAAATAATGCTCAATAAAAAAAGATGATCTATAAGGTCTATGATACGTATATGAAATAAGATATGGTGGTTTTCAATGCGTTCGAATAATACGGCTTGAAGGGGTTGCTCTATAAAGTTTAAGGCTACATACAATACCCCTATTTGAAATAGATAACTAATTGGATTTTTAAGTAAGGCTACAAATTCATCGCTATATTTATTGTTGAGCCATTTATGTAAAATACGATGCGTGATACGAAGCAAAATACTTGTTATCATTTTTCTGAAAATCCATGAAAGCAATATTAATAATGCACATAAAGCATAATTCAAGCGGGGTTCACCAGAAAATGTTTCTTGCCAATATTGGATTTGAGTTAAGAACAGTTGCATCGTTTATATTTACGTTTAAATTGCTACGTTAAAATCTCGGAGCGCATCGTTAAGGCTGGTTTTTAAATCCGTACTAGCTTTGCGTTGGCCAATAATTAAAGCGCAACTTACTTGATAGTCGCCTGCGGGAAATGATTTGGTATAAGAGCCAGGAATGACCACACTTCTTGCCGGCACACGTCCTTTATATTCGATAGGGCTAGCACCGCTTACGTCAATGATTTTAGTAGATTGTGTTAGTACCACATTAGCGCCCAATACCGCTTCTTTTTCTACATGCACACCTTCTACCACAATACAACGAGATCCAATAAAACATCCATCTTCAATAATTACAGGCGATGCTTGTAGGGGTTCTAAAACTCCGCCAATGCCTACACCTCCGCTCAAGTGCACATGCTTGCCTATTTGTGCGCAAGAACCAACCGTTGCCCAAGTGTCCACCATAGTGCCTTCATCTACATAAGCGCCAATATTTACATAAGAGGGCATGAGCACTACATTCTTTCCTAGAAAAGACCCATAGCGCGCTATGGCATGGGGCACAGCGCGCACGCCTTGTGCCGCATAATCATTTTTTAAGAGCATTTTATCATGAAACTCAAAAGGAGGCATCGTCCATGTTTGCATGGGTTGAATGCCAAAATATAATAAAATAGCTTGTTTTACCCATTCATTGACCACCCAACCCTGCTCTGTAGGAGCGGCTACACGCAACGCACCTTTATCTACGGCTTCAATTACCGATTTTATAGCATTTTTATAAGTATCGTTCGTTAATAAACTACGGTCTGCAAAAGCGGCTTCTATTTGTTGTTGCAACATTTAAATATCTATTTAGACTACAAATTTACAAAAGCAATGAAGGAAAGCGATCATGATTTGAAAAAAATACACAAAAAAAAGCTTAAAAGTTTTGAATAATAAAAAGCAGTTTATATCTTTGCACTCCCAATTGGGATAAGGAAGCATAGCTCAGCTGGTTTAGAGCATCTGCCTTACAAGCAGAGGGTCCGCGGTTCGATCCCGTGTGCTTCCACAAAAAGAGATACTGAAAAGTATCTCTTTTTTATGTCCTATTACTTTTTGCCTATACTTACTTTAGGGTAGTGTTTCTTTACTATTTTGATAAGCCTAATCTAAATGCATAGCATTAATAAAAAATATCCATAAAAACTTCTATTAGTAAAAATACACCTTAATTTAAGGTGTATTTTTATTTTACGGTTAGATTACCGTCGTTTGGTTTATATTTTTTTCTTCCCTCGGTATACCTTTAGTCACTACTTTAAAATATGTAATCTAATTACATAATTCAGTGAGCTTATCCATGTTTTGTAATATTCATTATTTGTAAACTTTCTGTTTTGTAAAAGATTTTTTGATAACATATATGTTATTGTTAAACATGTTTTTTATAACAATATTTGCAAGGTGAAACTTAGTAAAGATCAATTAGCCATTCTTATTGGAAATTTCATTAGAGAAATGCGCTTAGCTCAAAAAATTTCTATGGAAAAATTAGCTAATGATGCGGGAATCTCTTACGTGCAATTGAGCAGAATTGAAAAGGGACAAATCAATACCACCTTATACCAACTTTATAACATTCTAGTTACTCTTAGGGTTCCAGTTATTAAAATATTTAAATTACTAAAAGAAATACTATTGTTAAGTATTCGTAATAAATAGAATTGCTATGGTTAAACTAAAGACTTGTCATTTAACAGTTTGGTTTAATTGTCAATTTTGCATAGCCTAAATTTTTTTCTCTTTTAGTTTAACTATCTTTATAGTCTCATTGTTATTTATGAACTATATACAAATTTCTATTGCAACAGCAGACGCTCAATTGCAAGAAGTACTTACTGCATTACTTTCTGATATGGATTATGAAGGCTTTGATCAAGATAGCCAACAATTAAATGCCTATATACCCGCTTCCTTGTTTGATGAACTTTCACTTGCCGAATTATTAACTAATTTTTCTTTATCCTTTACAAAATCGATTATCGAAAAACAGAATTGGAACGCCCTTTGGGAAGCAAGTTTTGAGCCTGTAGTAATTGACGAGGTGTGTGTAATCAGAGCGCCATTTCATGAGCCTAACAAAGAGGGCCTTTTAGATCTCGTAATAACTCCTAAAATGTCTTTTGGTACCGGCCATCATGCCACTACGCAATTAATGGCCAGCGCTATGAAAGCGTTGCCAATGGAAAACGCATATGTTTTTGATTTTGGATCTGGTACGGGAGTTTTATCTATTCTTGCATCCAAATTGGGTGCCAAGCAAATTGTGGCTGTTGATAATGAAGAATGGGCAGTCGAAAATGCACAAGAAAATAATAGGTTGAATCAGGTAGATAATGTGAAGACGATACTCGGCTCTTTAGAACAAGTGTCGGCTACTAATTTTGATATAATACTTGCTAATATTAATCGCCATATTTTATTACACTATATGCCAAGCTTGTTTGTAAAATGTGTTGTAAATGGACAATTATTACTTAGTGGATTATTATTAGAAGATGAATTGATCATTAAAGAAAGTGCAGAACGAGTTGGCTTTGTGTACCAAGAAACCTATACGCTAAATAATTGGATAGCTATGCGTTTTAGTAAGGCGTAAGGCTTTGGTTATGACTTTAAATTAGTTTGTATATATTTGTACACCAATAGTATTCCTACAATGATTATATTATTATTTCTATTTGCTTATTTATTAGGCTCTATCCCTACAGCTGTATGGGTGAGTAAAAA
>CAIWHF010000191.1 GCA_903912405.1 uncultured Bacteroidota bacterium
CTTTTTTAATAGTAGCTGCTGGGGTTCTCTCTGATTTAAGGAGATGCTTTTTTTCTGATTTCAAAACGGCTGACTTTTTTTCTGCCAATACTTTTGTTGTTGAATTAAGTGCTGTTGTGTTTTTTTCTGCAGAAATACCAGCTTCTATTGTTTTAGCTTTTTGCGTTTGTATGGTTGTCATTTCATCTTTATTGCTTAATGAAGCCAGTGCCGAATCATTCGCATCACTCGGTTCTTTGTTAAGCGATATCGACGTTATTATCGATT
Organism: uncultured Bacteroidota bacterium; assembly: GCA_903912405.1. Lineage (GTDB taxonomy): Bacteria > Bacteroidota > Bacteroidia > Chitinophagales > Chitinophagaceae > CAIWHF01. The sequence goes on from CAIWHF010000191.1 coordinate 268, forward strand.
TAGAATAGTCTGTATCGAAATTAAATTCTTCAATGGTTTGATCGTATTTAATTTTAGCTACCGGCTGCTCGTATACTACCTCGTTTTCTTCTTCCCCTTGCTTGTAAAGTTTTACCCCAATTTTATAGGCATCAAATCCTGCGTCAATACGCTTTTGAGGCGCATTGGTGTTTATTTCGATAGTTTTAGTGATGTATCCAGGTTTGGTGAACATCAACGAGTATTTCTTATTATAGTCAAGCTTAAAGCGCATTTTACTGGCTCCCGATTGCGTAAAGGCATCTTTGCCATCTTTCTTGACTCTAATAACTACTTCGTTGAGGTCGCCTTTTTCGACATCTAGTTTTACTGGAATTTCTAGAAAGACTAGTTTTTGCGCTTGCCCAATGTGCGCAAGTAATAAAAAAGCGACCACTGTAATACATTTTATTGTGGTGTTATTAAATTGAAAATCAATTGTTTTCATTTTTTTTTCATTGTTTTAATGAGCCTTCAGCTGGTGTTTGCTAAATCAGAAATTCGTAATTTGACACTACTATGCATACCGATTCCATCGCTATTACGCAAATTAGTCTTTATGGTTTTCAGAATGATGCTTTTATACTACAATTCTTACAATCAGTTGTTGCGATTTTAATGCAGTCTAAATAGAGATTGTTAACTTTGCTTCTCAATAATGATGAATTATAAATTTATGCGTTTCTGGGGAATTCTATTTCTTTGTTTGATTGGTTCTTTTGCTTCTGCTCAAGATAAAAGGGCTTCTACTAAGTTTGTTAATCAGGCTTTGATCAAATTTCGCCAGTCTAAAAACAACGACGCTATTCGTATGCTTACGAGTGCCATAAATGCTGACACCTTGAATGATGATGCATGGATTAAACGTGGCTTTATAAAAAGTAAGATCGGCGATTTTGAAGGTGAATTACACGATTATAATCGCGTAATTGCTATTCATCCTGATCATAAATGGGCTTATATTTCTAGAGGTGCTGCGTATAATAAAATGAAGAAATTTAATGAGGCGATCGACGATTTTAACAAAGCATTGTCAATCGATCCGAAAGATGCGGAAGCTTATAATAATAGAGGCTTCGCGAAAAAAGGATTAGGTGATAAAGAAGGCGCTTGCGTTGATTGGAATGCTTCTCGTGCTATGGGGAATTCCGAAGCTGCCATAATTTTGAAAAATAATAGTTGCAAATAAAATTAGCTTATCGTATGCGCGAAAAATTTTCATTGATTTTATTACTAATAATATTCACTTCCTTTCAACAAGAAGATGATTTATTTGGCAAACTTGTTAAATATAAAAGTGAGTGGGGAAAGACATGCACACAGTGTAAAGAATTAAAAGGTACTTATCGTGTTTATTTTAAA
>CAIWHF010000192.1 GCA_903912405.1 uncultured Bacteroidota bacterium
AAATACTATCTACAAAAAATAGTCTTTTATATAGTATACTATCAGATAGCATTAAAGAACAGCTAAATAGATTATTTGTACTTCGTTTTGAATTTACATTAAAGAATAAAAAGGATTTTGATAAACACTTTTTATCTAATAAGCTTATAGATATATTAGAAGTTAATCAAGATACTTGGAAGATAGTAGGTGAAAGAATAATGAAATTAAATTTTGAGCCTGTAATAAGAAAAACACCTGAAGTAGGTATCTTAAGTCCTATAGAAAAAGTAATGGTATTACAAATGCACGAACTATATAATAAAGGAATTGGAATAGGTATAAATGGAATTAAAGGAATGTTTGTAAGGCACGAACAGAGCAGGATGGAAAGAAGTAGAATGAATAAACTATTTGAAAAACTAATACCATATGCCTTATTTGAAAATGAAGATGATATTAGAATAAAAACATTAAGGGATGCTTATTTATCATTTACTGAATACAATGAATTATTTAAACTTAATAGATATTTTTAAAAATAACTTATATGAATTGCGAAAATTGTAAAAAGGAATTTCAACCAACAAAAACAAATGGCACAATACAAAAATACTGCTCATTACAATGTAGAAACCAAGCAGCCAACAATAGAAGAATTGATAAGATTATTGCAAAACACAACGGAAAGATTGAACAACCGCAAAATACCAGTACGCAAGAAATCGAAAACCAACAAATCAATAAAAGTGGGATTAGCGGCAATGGATATAATAATCAAGAATTACAATATACAGGAACAGGAAATAATAATAGGGAACTCTACGCTATTAATGAACAAAAGAGCGTCCCTAATTATGATAATCATTACAAGCTTATTGAAACAAACTTCAACACGAAAAGCGAACTTATACAGTATCAGTTAAAATTAGAATATGCTAATAAAGAAATAGAAGAATTAAAAAGACAATTATTTCAATTAGAACTTGAATTAGATGAACAGGATTCATTAGGTGCAATAGAGCCAACACAAGAACAAACAATAATACAAAACCTAACAAAGGGATTTGCTACAGATCCTATAGGTATACTTAATTTTGTAAAGGATTTAATGAAACAAAAGACAAATGAAGCAGCCTAAAATTAAAAAGGAAACCAAGCATTTAGTAAAGTGTTTTATGTCAGATAGCCAATATAAAAAGCTTTGTGTAATGGCTAATAATATGAATGTACATAGGTCTGAATATATCAGGAACCTAATTGACATTCTTTACTTAGCTGAAAACACTGATTCAATCGAAAAAGGTGAAATAGTTGAATTAGGTGGATATGGTATTCAATTTAACCCTGAATTCCTTTCTGATTTTGCTTTTAGGTTAGAAACTGCATTTAAAGGATTCAATTTTGAAGATATAGAACAAAACATCATTATTAAGCCTAATACACGCAAGGATAAACGAACCTCATTAGATGATAATGAGCCTAATACATAGCCTAAAACAGGCCTAAAATAGCCTTTAAACACACTTATTTCATACCTTCTTCTTTCTACCTTTATAAATAATATTTGTTGGTACTACATTTTTAGTTAATTTAGTTGTTAGATGGCTCTGCAGGGATGCAACCATTGAACCAACTCAAAGCATAAAATCGGGGTTAGTGAGAAATCTCTAATCCCTTTTTTAATTATGCTTTAGATTGGTTAAAAAATCCATTCGCTTAAAAAGGGTAAAAAAGACATTCCGACGTATGATAGTCGGAAAAACGTAACACATATGTATACGCTTGCCTTTTTTGAGTGGCTAAAAAGAAGGACTAAAAAGGGTAAGAAATTGACATAAAAAAAGCACCAATTCGGGAAAAATTGATGCCTTTAATAGATTTTATAACAGGGTTCGCGGCCCTATTAACCATAGTTTCATAATGGAAAAGTACAATAATTCGGAAAAAACACCCAAAAAAATTGGGAAAAACACCTCTGATTCAATACCATTTTACACCTATTCAATAGATAGTGCAAGGTTTGAAATCGATTCCCATTTGTTTAAGTCTATATCATTCCCTTCAAATTTCATAGTAATAGATTCTGATACTGGTGTTGAAATAGATACATATTCTAAAAACCTGATTCCTATAACTTTTAATGGAAACAAATTCAATACAGGAATAATAAGAAAAGAACTTCCTAATAAAACTACTATTGAAAAGGTAGCCATTTATGTATCTTCTAAAGTATGCGGTAAGAATTATTTTAATGGATTAGGTATAGATGATTTAAAGTCTATAATTAATCATTTATCAATATTGAATTATATCGAATTTGATAATATTGATATTATCCTAAATAATATTTACTTAAAGGATTTGGATATGAAGATGGATATGTCTTTTCATAGAGATAAAATAAATTTTGTAAAGGATTGGATAAGATGGATAAGAAAAGAACTATTTAATAATGATTTACATTTCTGTAATGTATTCGATAATAAACGAGTAGGATTTGGATTAAGTACATATACTAGATCTACTGCAACACCTGTACATCCATTTACTAAATTTTATGATAAGTCTATAGAAATACT
>CAIWHF010000193.1 GCA_903912405.1 uncultured Bacteroidota bacterium
TGATTGCATTGCATATCTTCAATAAGGTTAGTATTGATTCTAAACCCAAACTTGAAAAATAAATCATCTAAATTTAATGGATAATCAACCGTTACAAATTGCTGTGTTTTCTGCAGGCTATCCATAGGGGTCTGCAACATATCAACCATCCAAAGTACATGACCTCCATGCATTACATACTGATCGATCTTAAACTTATCCTTGTCTTCAAATGCCGTTTTAGGTTTATTGATCACAATGGCATCAAATGAATTAGGAATAAAATAAGTACTCGTAATATCGATAGTGTCTAAATTATAATTTGCATCTAAGGAATGTAATAAATCTAAAGTTTGCAAGCCCAGAGATTCTTCATGACCAACGATATAGGCAACAGAAGGCACATCTGGTAATTCTAGGGTATGAATAGCTTTTACAAATTTATATTCCAATTGCGATTCCGAATAATTGAGCACTTCTAATGGACTCATACCTAAATGAGACTCTAATAACTTAACAGGGAAACTTTTACCATTATAGGAAACTAATGCATAAGGGAAAATAATTTTTTCAGAATACCCTTCCGCACCTTTACCATTTACTTGCAAATTAACCCCATTAATGCCTTTATCGGCTAATTGTTTGAAAATTGCTTCTTTCTCCGATTCTGCTTTACCTTCAAATGGATTAATAAATCTATAAACGATTTTAGTGCCTGCTACATCTTGGAAGGAATTCAATTTTTCTTTTGTTGCTTCACTTAACTTTTTAAATCCTGATGGGAAATCACCTTTTAAGTATACATCAACCACTACTACATCTTTTAGATTTTTAAGTAAGCGAACAGATGCGCTTGATAAGGTAAATTTTTTATCGGCAGTCAAATCTATACCAACATGAAATTGACTAGCTAATATATTGCAGCCTATTAAAATGGCAAATAACATCCATAAACGCATATGCGCTTGACGATGTTTGTTTTGTTTATTGTGCTTAGCTATTTTAGACATACGATACAATTATTGAGCTTTGTCCCAAGTCCTTTTAGTTAAAGAATAAGTACTCAACGATAAAAAGAAAATGATAATAGATAGAAAATATAAAACATCTCTACTATCAATAATACCTCTACTAATTGAATTATAGTGATAAGACATGCCAATCATACTTAAGTAATAATCAAACCCAACCGGCAATTCAGTAATGGAACTCAAAGATTCAAAACCATAAAAAAGAATATAACAAGAAAAAAGTGCTATTAAAAATCCGACAATTTGATTGGAAGCTAAGGTAGAACAGAAAATACCAACAGCATTAAATCCGGCAACTAAAAACAACAATCCAAAATAAGATCCAATTATAGATCCATAATCTATAGAATCCTCTATAGCCGACAAATTTGCGATGGAGTATACATAAATTAAAGTTGGCAAAAGTGCAGCAGCAACCAAAACAACCGAAGCAAAATATTTACCTAAAACAATGTTTGTAGTAGCAATTGGCTTTGTTGATAACCACTCAATAGTACCCGTTCTAAATTCTTCTGCAAAAGCACGCATAGTTACCGAAGGAATGAGCAACAATAAAAACCAGGGTGCCAATTCAAAAAAGCGGTCCATAGATGCGTACCCAAAGTCTAAAATACTAGAACTAGGAACAACCCATAAAAAAAGACCACAAGCAATGATAAAAATAAGCATAGCTAAATAGCCAACAATGGAACTAAAAAAAGAATGTATCTCCTTTTTAAAAATACTAAGCATGAATATAGGTTGTTTTGAAGCAAGGCAAAAATAATAAATAAGCTGCCAATAATATCATCTAATTGCAAATGCTTCCTTAATTTTAGGAAATCATTATTAAGATCTAAGTTTTACTAGTACTTTTACACCTAATTTTGCCGCTATTGAGAAATATTAAGAAATATTATTTTGATACTACCACCAACACCTTTGAGCGTTTTGTGGTGCCTCTTAGAAAAAAAATCATACGCATTTTTGGTTTTATTTCTGGGTCGGTAGTATTATCAATAATAATGGCAGCAATTGCCTTTAAATATTTGGATTCTCCTAAAGCAAAAATTACCCGTACGGAAATTGGTATCATGAATGAAAAATATCAATTATATCAGGCAGAGATCGATGCTTTAAACAAATCTATAAAAGAGCTAGAAGCCAGAGATAATAAAATTTACAGAACTATATTTGAAGCTACCCCATTGCCAGATAGTATTCGATTTGGTAAAAACTATTCGGAGATCGATTTTAGCAAGTATAAATATAAAAGCGTTGATGAAATCTTAGAATCGATGGAGGACAAAATTGCTTCCATTAAAAACCGAATACAAACGCAAAAGAAATCATACGATTCGCTACAAGTATATGCTGCTACAAAAGAAGTTATGCTAAAGAGAATCCCAGCCATTCAGCCGGTCTCTAATAAAGATCTGTCCAGAGTAGCATCTGGTTTTGGATACCGAATAGACCCGGTATACAAAACACCTAAAATGCATACAGGTTTAGATTTTGCAGCGCCAATTGGAACCCCAATTTACGCTACTGCAGATGGCATTGTTCGAGATGCAAGTTTTGATGCAGGAGGATATGGCAATCATGTCATAATTAACCATGGCTATGGATACCAAACGCTTTATGGCCATATGATTAGAATAAAAGCCCATGGAGGCGAACAAGTAAAACGAGGACAAGTAATAGGCTATGTAGGCAGCACGGGTAAAAGTACCGGCCCTCATTGCCACTATGAAGTCATAAAAAACAATACTAAAATTGATCCTATTCATTACTTCTTTAACGACTTATCGCCTACCGATTATGAGCGTATGATAAAAATATCTGCTGCTAATAACCAATCATTCGACTAATTTTATTTTATGCTAAACAAATACACTTTACTATTCGTTTTACTTTCTTCCAGCATTTTTTATGCTTGCGATAATGCACGTGTTCATGACAAAAAAGAATGGAAACAACTTTTTGATTCGTATCAAATAACAGATGCATGCATAATTATTAAAGATCAAACGCATGAAATTGTAGATTATTACAATTTAAATCGATGCAGAAAACGATTTACGCCTGCCTCTACGTTCAAAATAATGAACTCCCTAATTGCTTTAGAAACCAATACCATCCCCGACGAATCTTATACCATACAATGGGATGGAGTTAAGAGAAGACCAGATTGGGATACCACCATGGATATGCGAAAAGCTTTTGAAGTAAGTAATCTAATTTATTACCAACAAATTGCTAAAAAAATTGGGAAAGAAAAGCTGCAATTGTATATAGACACATGCCAGTATGGCAATAAAAAAACAGGCAATACGGTAGACAGCTTCTGGATTGATGGAACATTAACAATCAGTGCCGATGAGCAACTAGGTTTTATTAAAAAACTCTATTTTAATCAACTACCTTTTTCTGAGCGCACGCAGCGTATTGTAAGAAGCATGATGCTGCGCGAACAAACCAACCATTCCAAACTATCCTTCAAAACCGGCTGGGGCTATCATGGCGACAAAGAGGTGTTATGGGTGGTAGGCTATGCAGAATATATCATGAGCGTGAAGGAGCATCCTAATGCCATGAACAAAAGCAATGAACGCAACTATCCATATTTCTTTGCTATGAATTTTGATATCCCTAAAGGCGACACAACTAAAGATTGGAGATCCATACGAATTGCATTGGTTAAAGAATTTATAGATAACTATTTCAAAAAATTGGATAAATAAAAAAGGGGCAAAAGCCCCTTTTTTATTTAGAATAATTGTTCTAGTACTTTCTTAACGATATGAGGTTTACCTAAAGTGTAGAAATGTAATATAGGTGTATTTTGTTTTAATAAATCTTTGCATTGAGCCAATAGCCATTCTGTTCCAATCTGATCACATGCAGCTTCTGTTTTAGCTTTCATAATCTCCGTTGAAAGCTCTATAGGCACTTCTACTTTAAAAATACTTGGAATAATTGTCAATTGTTTTTTGGTAGTTAATGGTTTTAAACCAGGAATGATAGGCACTTGAATGCCATTTTGCTTACACTGCTCTTGAAAATTATAAAAGTGTTTATTTTCAAAAAACATTTGTGTTGTTATATATTCTGCGCCCTTATCAATTTTCTTTTTTAAAAAATATAAGTCCGAATCCATATTAGGCGCTTCGAAATGTTTTTCAGGATAACCTGCAACACCAATGCAGAAATTAGTTTCTACCCCATCTAAAATATCGTCTTCTTGATATTTACCTTTATTTAAATCAGCTATTTGTTGCACTAAATCATCGGCATAATGATGACCATGAGGATGAGGTGTAAAAAACTTTTCATTAGAAGGGGCATCTCCTCTTAAAGCAAGCACATTGTTAACTCCAAGAAAATGCAAATCAATGAGGGCGTTTTCAGTTTCCTCTTTAGAAAAACCTCCACAAATTAAATGCGGAACAGCATCTACTCCATAACGGTTCATAATTGCCGCGCAAATACCCACCGTACCAGGTCGTTTTCTAATATCTACACGCTCAAAAGTTCCGTCTATTCGCTTTTTAAAAACCTGTTCTGCTCTATGATAAGTAACATTAATAAAGGAAGGATTGAACTCCATAAACGCATCTAATTGCGAAAAAATAGAATCAATACTTTTCCCTTTCGTTGGAGGTAATATTTCTAACGAAATAATTGGCTTTTGTGCTTGTTTTAAATGATCTGTTACTTTCATACTTCTTTATTGGCGCTAGTTAGCAAAAATACAATAAATCATCCTATAAATCAGACAAACAGCACTTATATCAGTAAATTTTGTAAATTTAACAAGCGATTAAAAGCCATTATTGTAAATTTGCAGATTAAACATTCACATTGAAAATACATACCAAAAATCTAATTAAGCGTTATGGACAACGGACCGTTGTTAATAATGTTTCCTTTGAAGTAAATCAAGGTGAAATTGTAGGTCTTTTAGGCCCCAATGGCGCAGGCAAAACAACGTCATTTTATATGGTGGTAGGTATTGTAAAACCAGATGAAGGTGCTGTATTTTTAGATGATATAGATATTACCAAATTACCCATGTACAAACGTGCTCAAATGGGCATTGGTTATTTACCACAAGAAGCCTCTATCTTCAGAAAAATGAGCGTAGAGGATAATATCTTATCCGTATTGGAAATGACTAAATTGACGAAGGCGGAGCAATTGCATAAAAGAGATGCTTTACTAGACGAATTTAGATTGAACCACGTGAGAAAAAATATGGGTGATGTATTGAGTGGTGGGGAGCGAAGAAGAACGGAGATTGCTAGAGCACTGGCGGTAGATCCTAAATTTATTTTATTAGATGAACCCTTTGCCGGCATAGACCCCATTGCCGTAGAAGATATTCAAAGTATTGTAGCTAAATTAAAATATAAGAATATCGGCATTTTAATTACCGATCATAATGTTCAAGAAACACTATCTATAACCGATAGCGCCTATTTATTGTTTGAAGGCAAGATTCTTAAATCTGGCGTAGCAGAAGATTTGGCAGCCGATGAGCAAGTACGTAAAGTATATTTAGGAAAGCACTTTGAATTGAAACGGAAGGTATACGCTGTTGAATAAATTATTAATTTATAGCATTCACTTTGAACTTAAGCATTACTAAGTTATATTTACTTGAATAAGCAATTATGAGTTTTATAAGTCCAGCTTTAAAAAGTTTAATTAAATTACGCAAAAGCGTAATGGACAATTTTTTGCTTAATCCTATCGATACACAGAAGCAAGTTTTTAATAAATTAATAAGCAGTGCCCAGTTTACCGAATATGGCAAAGACCATAATTTTGAAAAAATAAACTCGATACAGGACTTCCAACAACAAGTACCCATCAACGATTACGAATCTTTAAAAAAGTATATAGAATCAACTATTGAAGGGCAACAGAATATTCTATGGCCTTCAGAAATTAATTGGTTTGCAAAGAGTAGTGGCACTACAAGTGATAAAAGTAAATTCATACCCGTATCTCCCGAGTCTTTAAAAGAAAATCATTTCAAATCTGGGAAAGATATTCTTTCCTTGTATATCCAACAATTTCCGGACTCCAATATAACCGATGGAAAATGCTTAGTAATTGGCGGTAGTCATCAAATAAATCAAATGACAGAAGATTCTTTTTACGGAGATCTTTCTGCTGTTATGATTCAAAATATGCCAAGCACGTGGCAATTATTAAGAACACCCGAAATGGCAACGGCTTTAATGAGCGAATGGGAAGAGAAGATTGAACGCATTGCGCAAGAAACTATTCATGAAAATGTAACCTTCATAGCCGGAGTGCCCACTTGGACGGTAGTACTTATAAAACGTATTTTTGAAATCACCGGCAAAGATAATTTACTAGATGTGTGGCCAAATTTGGAATTATACATTCATGGCGGCGTTAGTTTCACTCCCTATAGAGCGCAATTTCAATCGATGATTAGAGGAGATCAAATGCATTATTTAGAAACCTACAATGCATCGGAAGGATTTTTTGCTGCTCAAGATGATTTGAAAGAAGAAGGCATGGCCTTGTTTTTAAACCATGGTATTTTTTATGAATTTTTACCCATTGAGCAAATTGGAGAGGTCCATCCAAGCACCTGCTTACTGCATGAAGTAGAACTCGGAAAAAATTACGCCCTAATTATATCAACTAATGGAGGATTATGGCGCTACAATGTTGGCGATACCGTTCAATTTACTTCCTTAGATCCGTTTAGAATTAAAGTGAGTGGTAGGGTTAAATTTTTCATCAATGCCTTTGGCGAAGAAGTGATTGTAGATAATGCCGATCAAGCCATTACAAGTGCTTGCGAAAAAACGGGAGCTTTAGTAAGCGACTATACCGCTGCACCTATCTTTATGGACGCCAACACTAACGGAGCTCATGAATGGCTAATTGAATTTGATAAGGCCCCTTCAGATTTAAATGTATTTATTGAAACACTTGATCAAACGTTACAAAAAATAAATTCGGATTACGAAGCTAAACGCTATAAAAACATTGCCTTACGAATGCCTGTAGTTCATGCGATTCCAAAAGGCTCGTTCCACGAATGGCTAAAATCTAAAGGAAAATTGGGAGGTCAGCATAAAATACCTAGACTTAGCAATGATCGAAATTGGATAGAAGAAATGAAACAATTTATGAAGATCTAATGCTCTTCGGCTTCAGGGTTATGCCAATCAAAAATCATTTCGTCTAAATAGCCCAACAATTCTATTTTCCCTAAATGTTTTACCGTACTCGTTATAAAACTTCTAGGAATAAATTGCCATTCTTGACGCATAGTTTCTATAAACTGTTTCGCATTTTTAGATGCTTCTCTTTGTGTAATTTTATCTGCTTTAGTAAATACAATATTGAAAGGAACTTTCCACTCCCCCAATTGTGCTAAAAAATCTAAATCGTTTTTTTGAGGTTTTAATCGCACATCAATCAATACAAATACCGTAACTAGGTTTTCTCTTTTTTGCAAATAGTTAGCTATCATTTTTTGCCAAGCCGCTCTTTGGGTTTGTGATACTTTTGCATAACCATAACCTGGTAAATCTACGAGATACCAATTTTTATTGATTATAAAATGATTGATGGTTTGCGTTTTACCGGGATTCGAAGATACTTTGGCTAACTTAGTAGAGCTCGTTAGCATGTTGATCAAAGATGACTTACCTACATTACTTCGCCCAATAAAGGCAAATTCAGGCATATCCGGCGTCGGACAAGCGTCGACTCGAACATTACTAATTAAATATGTGGCAGATTTTATGTCCATTGATAAATGTAGCTTATTTTTGCACACCATGCAACCTAATTCAAATCAAAATAGAAAAGTTGTAGTTCCAGATGCGAGCTCAAATTTAAGCAAGAAAAATCAAGTAGCAGACATGTTTAACAACATTGCTAAAAAATATGATTTATTAAACCGTATTTTATCAGTAGGCATCGATAAAATTTGGCGTAAAAAAGCGATTGCTTCTATACAGTCTTGTCATCCTCAAAGAATTTTAGATGTAGCCACCGGCACTGCCGACTTAGCCTTACAAGCCGCTACCCTAAACCCACAGCATATTATTGGAATTGATATTGCAGAACAAATGTTGGCTGTTGGTAGAAAAAAAATTGAGACGGTAAAAAAAACAGAACAAATACAATTATTATTAGGTGATAGTGAGGCTATTCAATTTCAAGAAAATTATTTTGATGCGGTAACGTGTGCCTATGGCGTACGAAATTTTGAGCACTTAGAAGCTGGCCTAAAAGAAATGAACCGTGTGCTCAGATCGGGTGGTCGCTTAGCTATCCTAGAATTTTCGCATCCTAAAAAAACACCTATAAAACAATTGTATCAATTTTATTTTAAGTATATCTTACCAGGCATTGGCAAACTTGGATCTAAGGATAATAAGGCGTATACATATTTACCGACTAGTGTGCAAGCATTTCCCGAAGGGGCAACTTTCTGTGCTATTCTTGAGGAGGCCGGTTTTAAAGATGTACAGGCAAAACCATTAAGCTTTGGGATTACTACCTTATATACTGCAACAAAATAAACGTTTTAAAATCACGTTAATTAGTTGTAAATTTACCTTCAAGATTCAACGTACTAATGGCTTTAGTTAAAAAAATAATAATTCTTTGCTGTCTACTTTTTGCAAGTCAACAAGAACTTCGCGCGCAACGATTTATTTTAAACTTGCCCGATCATGATCAAAAGAAATATTATTTTGGGCTCACCTTTGGTTTGAATTTTGCTACCTATCAGGCATCCTACACCTCGAGCTTTGTAAATACCGATACATTTATACGCATATTACCCTCCTGGTCTCCTGGGTTTAATTTAGGGCTTATGGGTAATCTTAAGCTCACTAAATTTATCGACATACGATTAGTACCTTCTTTGAGTTTTTCTGAAAAGCGATTAGATTTTAATAAAATTGGCTATGACACGATTGTAACAAAATCAATTGAATCTATTTACGTTCACATTCCCTTACAATTAAAATTCAAAAGTGAGCGTATTCGCAATTTTAGATTCTATGTGTTGTTAGGTGCCAAATATGATTATGATATGGCTGCCAATGCGCGATCAAAAAGAAATGACGAATACATTAAAGTAAAACCAAATGATTTGGGCTATGAGTTTGGAATGGGTTTTGAATTTTATAACCCTAATTTTATATTTGCTCCTGAGATCAAATTAAGTCAAGGCTTGATGAATCAAATATATAAAGATAAAAATATTCCGCTTACCAATGCTATAGACCAGCTAAACACGCGTAGCATAGTAATTAGTATACACTTACAAGGATAATATAAAGCACTTCAAA
>CAIWHF010000194.1 GCA_903912405.1 uncultured Bacteroidota bacterium
CATAAAATCTACTCCTTTACCCATTTCTGTTTTCATTAAAATAACAATTGGTTTGCCTTGACCAGTTAATGATCTTGCATGGGTCAACATGCTATCCAAGGCTTCCATATGATTGCCATCTACTTCTAAAACAGTCCAGTTAAATGCTTCAAACTTTGATCTTAAAGAATCTAAATTCATTACACTTTTAGTTGAACCGTCAATTTGTTGACCATTAACATCAACAGTAGCAATTAAATTATCAATTTTATTATGTGCTGCGAATAAAATAGCTTCCCAATTTTGACCTTCTTGCAATTCACCATCGCCATGCAATGTATAAACGATAGCAGTATCTTTATTCATTTTCTTAGTAAGTGCCGCACCACATGCAACACTTAATCCTTGACCTAAAGAACCACTAGCTATTCTTACGCCTGGCAAATGCTCGTGGGTAGTGGGATGCCCTTGCAAACGGGTATTTAATTTTCTAAAGCTTGCTAATTCCGCTTTATCAAAATAACCAGCTCTTGATAATACACTATAAAAAACCGGAGAAATATGACCATTGGATAAGAAGAAAATATCTTCACCTATACCATCCATTTTAAACTCCGTTTGAATGTTCATGTGTTTGAAATAGAGCGCTACTAAAAAATCAGCACAGCCTAAAGATCCCCCTGGGTGACCACTTTGCACACCATGTACCATTCTCACAATATCTCTTCTTACTTGCGAAGCAACTGCTTCTAATTGTTGAATATCCATTTTTTTAGAATTATTGACACAAAGGTACTTGTAAAATTGAAATTTTAAAAAGCCAATGCTTACTAAATATGCATAAGTTATTAACACTGTAATACGTAAAATTTTTGTAATCTTGTACTAGCCTTCGCAACTATGCTTTCAAACCCAATAAAAAAGAAATTTACTTCCGCATTACTAGATTGGCATGCACATGAAAATTTCCGAACGCTACCTTGGAAGGAGGAAAGCGATCCTTATAAAATTTGGCTTTCAGAAATTATACTCCAACAAACCCGTGCAGAGCAAGGATTACCCTACTACCTTAAATTTATCGACCAATATCCTACGGTTACAGACCTAGCAAACGCTAAGGATGATGAAATATTTAAACTTTGGGAAGGATTAGGCTATTATAACAGATGTAGAAATTTATTGACTACAGCACGGTATATCAAGGAGCAACACCAAGGGCTATTCCCAAATCAATACGATGATATAATTCATTTAAAAGGTGTTGGAAGCTATACCGCAGCCGCAATTGCTTCCTTTGCATACAACATGCCCTATGCAGTTGTTGATGGTAATGTTTATAGAGTTTTAGCAAGATTCGCCGGGATGGAACTACCAATAGATGGCAAAGAGGGAAAAAATATTATAACTGCTCTTGCCCAAGATTTATTGCCCAAAAATAAAGCTGCAGCATATAACCAAGCCATTATGGATTTCGGTGCTAGTATTTGCAAACCGCAAAATCCCTTATGCAATGATTGCCCTTTTCAAAGAAATTGCAAAGCTTTCTATGATAACACCGTTGCCCTATTGCCTATAAAAGCAAAAAAAATAAAGATTCGAAAACGATATTTTAACTTTATCATCATTGAAACGCCCACGCAAATCTGGATAGAGAAAAGAACTAAAGCTGATATTTGGCGTGATTTACATCAACCGCTACTAATTGAATCTGAAAAAAAATTAAGTCCACAACAGTTAAAAAAGAAATTGATAGCGCAAGAACTACTTACTGAAGTCTTACCCCTAGTCCTACTCGACTATAAAGAACAAAAACTATCTCATCAATTAATTATCAGCACTATTTATAATATAAAAATTAATAATATAAAAAAGTGCTCGCTGCCAAAGCTAAACTGGGTTTCAAAAAGGGATATACACAAATATGCATTCCCTAAAACTCTCTCTGAAATTTTCAATTAAAAAATGGATTTTCTTTAAAATATATGTTAAATTTATAGAAATCAACTAATTTTTACTTTACTTATGAGAGGCGTAAACAGAGTTATTTTAATAGGTAATCTTGGCAAAGATCCAGAAGTACAACATTTAGAGGGGAATATTGCTGTAGCAAAATTTCCGCTTGCAACAACAGAAACGCATAAAGACAAAAATGGCAATTTAGTTTCCCAAACAGAATGGCACACCATTGTCTTATGGAGAGGGTTGGCAGAATTAGCCTTAAAATACTTACACAAAGGAAGCTTAGTATATATTGAAGGTCGTTTACGTACCCGCAATTGGGAAGACAAAGACAAAAACAAACGATCTATAACAGAAATAGTTGGCGACAACCTTGTAATGCTCGATAAACGAAAAGAAAACGAGGTGGACCTGCCTAAAGAAGAAGATACGGCAAGCTTTGGAATGGGCATGATTAATGACAGCGATATAAGTTTATAAAAAAAATAACAATAGAAAAGGGATAGAAATGCGTTTTTCAATCCCTTTTTTTTATTTTTACACTTAACTAAAAATAATATTTTGGGCAGTATATCCGACGGAGAATCGATGCAGTTATTAATTAGTCTATTGCAATCCATTTCTTTCACAGCACCAACCGTTACCTTACTTTCGGTAATCATCTTTTTACTACTCATCATGACCGGTATTGCTGCCGGTGCAGAAACAGCCTATTTTTCTCTTACTGCTAAGGATATAAACTATCTAAAAACAAAAGAAGGTCAAAGCGCTATACAGTCGATTCAACTATTAGAGCAACCTAAAATGTTACTAGCTACCATTGTAGTGGCAAATAATTTTATTAATATCGCCATTGTCATTACTACTAATCAGTTGGTAACTGGACTTTTACCCGCAGATTTACCAACTATTTACTCTTTTTTAATTCAAGTAATTGCGGTTACTTTTCTTTTAGTATTATTTGGCGAAGTATTACCAAAGGTATATGCTACGCAAAACAATATGAGAATGGCCCTTTTTTCAGCGCCCATTATAAAAGTGCTATTTAGCATATTTAAACCAGTAAGTAGCCTTTTAGTCAATTCATCGAATTTTATAGAAAAAAGAATGGGTAGCAAACAAGCTAATAATATTAGCAATGAAGACTTTGAGCATGCTATCGAATTAACGGTGGGACATACCGCAACTAAAGAAGAAGTGAACATCTTCAAAGGAATTTTGAAATTTGGTAATATTACAGCTAAGCAAATCATGCGTACCCGCATGGATGTAAG
>CAIWHF010000195.1 GCA_903912405.1 uncultured Bacteroidota bacterium
CCTAAAAAGGTAGTAAAGGCACCAGTTAAAAAGGTGGTAAAGAAAGCTGCTCCTAAAAAAGTCGTGAAAGCTCCTGTTAAAAAAGTTGCTCCTAAAAAGGTAGCAAAAGCACCTGTTAAGGTGGCTAAAAAAGTAGCGCCTAAAAAAGTGGTAAAAGCTCCGGCAAAGGTAGCGCCTAAAGTAGCAAAACCAGCAGTAAAACCTGTAGTAAAAGTAAAAGAAACTGCAAAAGTAAAGGGGTCTAAAAAACCATTAAAACCTACAGCACCTCCAGCGAAAATATTAACAGCAGCTGAAAAAGCTAAATTGCCTATAAAAAAAGCATCTGCGGCTCCATTACCTAAGCCAGCGCCAACTCCAACGGTTCGTTTAAAGATGGAAGACAAGCCAAGTGTAATTGTAGCTTATAGAAAACAAAAAGAAACAAAAGCGGAAGTAGAAAAAGTATCTAAAACAATAAAAGAAGAATTCACACGATCTATTTTAGATATGCCAGCAGAAGAGCCAAAGCAAACCTTTAAATATAGCGATGAAGAATTAGCTGAGTTTAAAGAGTTGATTTTGAATCGTCTTGAATTATCTAGAAAAGAATTGACTTTTTTAAATGGTTTAATTACGCGTAAAGATGAAAGCGGTACCGAAGATACAGAAAATAGAATGTCGGTAGATGATGGAAGTAATGCTATGGAGCGCGAAAATTTATCACAAATGGCAAGCCGTCAAATACAATTTATTTCCAATCTAGAAAAAGCACTTATTCGCATAGAAAATAAAACTTATGGAATTTGCCGTGTTACGGGTCTATTAATCGATAAAGCAAGATTAAGAGCAGTGCCGCATGCTACCTTAAGCATAGAAGCTAAAAATAGCATGAAGAAATAAACATACAATACAAAACACAATTTGTTTTATGATCCCGACGCTTTAGTTGGGATTTTTTTTTAGAATTGAAGATAGATTAAGGCAATTGCCGCAAGCGACATAATGATAAAGGCAAGAATTCCTAGAATATTTAATTTTAGAGAATTGACATAATTACCCATGATTTTTTTGTTATTTGAAATATGTAATATGATAGCTATTAAAACAGGTGCCGTTAAGCCATAAAGTATAGCCGTATAAAGCAGTGCTTTAATTGGAGATAAGCCTATATAATTCATAGATAAACCCAACAGTAAAGAAATGGCAATGATAATGTAGAATGCCTTTGCTTCATGAAATTTTTTATCTAGTCCTTGGTTCCAACCAAAAGTTTCGGTGAATATATAGGAAAGAGAACCGCATAAAACGGGTATGGCTATCAAACCGGTGCCAATAACGCCAATTGAAAAAAGGAGATAGGCCAAATTGCCGGCAAGTGGTTTTAATGCGTTTGCTGCATCTTGCACGGTATTGATTTCATGCATGCCGTTATTGTACAAAACGGTGCCGGTAGTAAGAATGATAAAATACATGACTAAGCCAGAAAAGCCCATGCCAAAATCTACATCTTTCTCCATAGCTTGTACAATCTTCTTATTGACAACTAGCTTTAAATTATTTTTTCGTTCTTCCACTTCAACAGATGCTTGCCAAAAAAACAAATAGGGTGAGATGGTCGTGCCTAGAATGCCCACTAAGATGCCTATAAAATCTGTATTAAATTCAATTTTGGGTATGAAGGTTGCTTTGAAAATAGCCTTAAAATCTTGATGATATAAAAAGGGTACTATAAAATAAACGAGCATTACAATGCATAAATATTTTAATATCGATGCCATTTTTTGATAGGGCAAATAAATGATTAATCCCATCATCAAGAGCGTAAAAAAGATACTAAAATAATTGGCGTCTATGGCAGGGAAAAGCAAATTGCCAACTGCTCCCATGCCGGCAATATCGGCTCCAATATTCATGATAATAGCCGGAAAGCTAAATAAAAGCATGATATAGAGAATATACTTTGGATAGTATTTTTTTAAAGTGCCCGTTAAGCCATTATTAGTTACGATACCAATTTTAGCACACATTTGCTGAATGCCAGCCATTAAAGGAAATGCTACTATAGATGTCCATAAGGTAGAAAGGCCATAGGCAGCTCCTGCTTGCGAATAGGTAGCAATACCAGACGGGTCATCGTCGCTGGCTCCGGTAACTAACCCGGGACCTATAAACTGTAAGAGTTTTTTAGTTTTACTTATTGGTTTCTTTTTCATGTCCATAACTTTACATTATCAAATGTAGTTTATTCTTTTATGAATTGATTATTAACAAAGTTAATTTCTATCATTTTATAATAAAAAACCCACCTACAGGGTGGGTTTTAAAATAGTTGAATACAGGTATACTTACATAAGAATGCCGGCAATAGTTGCAGAAAGATAAGAAGCTAAGGTGCCACAAAACAAAGCTTTTAAGCCTAGTTTTGCTAGGTCGGCTCTTCGCTCAGGCGCTAAAGCGCTAATGCCTCCAATTTGCATGCCTACACTACTAAAATTGGCAAAGCCACAAATAGCAATGCTCACAATTAAAAGTCCTTTTTCGGTTACGATTGGAATTTGATGACTTGTCAATTTGCTAAAAGCTACAAACTCATTAATCGTTAGTTTT
Source organism: uncultured Bacteroidota bacterium (assembly GCA_903912405.1). GTDB lineage: Bacteria > Bacteroidota > Bacteroidia > Chitinophagales > Chitinophagaceae > CAIWHF01. Next base: position 2,590 of record CAIWHF010000195.1, read on the forward strand.
TGTCCGAGTAGCGTAGCCACACTATTTACATCAACAGATGGAACACCCATAGCCCAAGCAAAAGGATAAAAGAGTTTACCAAAAATCCAGTTTAACGAAAGATCAAAATTAGGATTGAAAAGGTGTACGATATGTAATAAGCTCCAATCGATAAAAGCAATCAAGGCAATAAATCCAATAAGCATTGCTATTACATTCATAGATATTTTAAAGCCATCGGATGCACCATGAGAAATAGCATCTATAAGATTGGTATAGGGACTTTTAACTTCCAATTTCACCTCGCCCATAGTTTGTGATTGTTCGGTTTCTGGAAATACGATTTTAGAAATAACTAAGGCGCCAGGAGCTGCCATCAAGCTAGCCATAATTAACTTTGGGGCTAAATCCATACCTGCTTGTGCACCCATATTTGCATAAACAATTAATATACCCCCAGCTATACAAGCCAAGCTGCCACTCATAGAAGCCAGCAATTCACTTTTAGTCATGGTTGGTATATACGGTCTAATCATTACTTGCGCCTCTACTTGCCCAACGAATGCACTGGCTACATTGCTCAATGCTTCAGCACCACTCGCCATCGCAACTACGCAGCTGTCTAGCCACGTCAACCAAGTCAACTACAACAAGATGCTTGCTGAAATATTGGCATTGTCC
>CAIWHF010000196.1 GCA_903912405.1 uncultured Bacteroidota bacterium
AAGTCTTCTTCCCATGCTTGCCAATCTACTACTTGTTCATATTGATTGAGTAATTGCAAATGTTTTTCTTTTAATCTATTGTAACGCGCTTCAAAATCATCTGCTAAAATATCGCCAATACGCAAACCATTTCTTCCGGTTTTGTCCATATAAGCCGGACCAATACCTTTTAGCGTAGAACCAATCTTGTCATTTCCTTTAGAGGCTTCCGAAGCCGCATCTAAGGCTCTATGTGTTGGAATAATGATATGTGCTCTTTGAGAGATAAACAACCTGCTCAACATATCCGGTTGCAAAGCTAAAATAGTATCAATTTCTTTTTTCAACGTAACCGGATCTATAACTACTCCGTTACCTATGAGATTAAGACAGTGTGCATGAAAAACACCAGAAGGAATAGTGTGCAGCACTACTTTTTGCCCATTTACATAAAGGGTGTGACCAGCATTAGGCCCACCTTGAAATCTTGCTATAATATCATATGAAGTAGCTAAGTAATCTACAATTTTACCTTTCCCCTCATCACCCCATTGCAATCCTAATAATACGTCTATCATTTTTATAATTTGAATTGTAAAGTTACTTTCAAAATTGGTTTCTCAAACAATAAAATAAAAAAAAATAGAAAAAAAATTGGCACCTAAAATCAATTTTGATCTCCATTCCATTTTGTTTTTAAAATACAGTATATTTATCCCCAAAAGTTTGCTAAAGGCATGAGTGACAAAATATATCTATTAGATTATGAAGAGCAACAAGAAGACTTTTTTGCAGACTTTGTGCTCATTGGCATCACCTGCACCTTTAATACCGAAAAATTTGTTTGGCTACTCAACAAATACCTTGACATAGCTTTCCATAGACAATTAGAAATGGACGTATTTATTTCTAAAAGCGAGGACGAGCAACAATATTTCCCTGTTTTTACCTACCAAGCGCCCTTAAAAAGTACCGAACATGTGCTTTATAAGCAAAAAGAAAAAACAGACTTTTTATTGCCCGAAATTAAAAATGTAGACTATTTGTGGGGCATGCGTGGTGGCGATGCCAACAACGAAGCCAGTTATCTCATACCCATCATCAAGCAAATTCCAGAAATACAATTTATTCAAGTTTTAGATCCAAAGAAACTCAAGAACAAATTGAACATTGTACTATAATGGCTCTTGGAATTAAATAATATTTGTTAAAACCTCAAATACAGTAGCACTCTTTGTGCTATTTTTTTATATTTGTTGCAATTCAATAAAATAAATCAACAATGAATTATCGTAAAATCAACAACCTAACGGGTTGGATTATTGGCGCAATTGCCACATTTGTATATCTCATTACCATGGAGCCTACTGTGAGCTTTTGGGATTGCGGCGAGTTTCTTGCTACCGCACAAAAATTAGAAGTTGGTCACTCACCAGGAGCTCCTTTGTTTATGATGCTCGGAAGATTCTTTGGCATGTTGGCGCCTACACCTGATAAAGTAGCACTTTACATCAATGGACTTTCTGCTACAATGAGTGGATTGACGATATTATTCCTCTTCTGGACCATCACCTATTTTGCAAAACGATTATTGGCTAAAAACGAAGAGCAACCATCTAGCTACAATACCTTATTAATTATGGGTAGCGGTATTGTTGGTGCTTTGGCTTATACCTTTTCCGATACATTCTGGTTTTCTGCTGTTGAAGCAGAGGTGTATGCAACCTCTTCCTTTTTTACGGCCTTAGTTTTTTGGGCTATCTTAAAATGGGAAGGCATTGCCGATCAAAAATATGCAGATCGTTGGTTGGTATTTATTGCTTACATGATTGGTTTATCAATAGGTATTCACTTATTGAACTTATTAACCATTCCGGCATTAGCAATGGTTTATTATTTCAAACGCTATGAGGTAAATAGAAAAGGTATCATCATGACTTTTGTTATAGGTTGTGTATTCTTAGGTCTTGTTCAATTTGGCATTATCCAAGGCATTCCTTTATTAGCTTCTAAATTTGAATTACTATTTGTAAACAGTTTTGGCTTGCCACACGATATAGGTGCCATCTTTTTAATCTTATTATTTGTAGGTTTATTGATCTACGGATTAATATGGGCTAAGAAAAAAGGCAACTACTTAGCACATACTACCCTTTTGAGTTTCTTATTTGTATTTATTGGTTTCTTAAGTTATTTAGCACCCCTTATTCGCTCTAGAGCAGATGTGCCTATTGACATGACGAATCCTGATAATGCGTTTAGATTCTTATCGTATGTAAACAGGGAGCAGTTTGGCTCTCAACCAATTTTATATGGACCAACATTTGCTAGTCCGGTTACCGAATATGCTACCACAGGCGAAATCTATGACTTAGTTAAAAAAGATGGCAAAGAATCTTACGAAGTAATAGGAAAAAAACAAGAGCCTGTATTTGGAGACAAAACCCTTTTCCCGAGAATGTGGGATGGCAATGACCCATCGCATGTTGCTTTCTATAAAAGCTATTGCAATTTAGAAGATGGTGAAGCGCCAAGTGGTGCCGACAATATGAAATATTTCTTAGGCTATCAATTAAACTGGATGTGGTGGAGATATTTAATGTGGAACTATGCTGGTCGTCAAAATGATTTTGAAGGTCAAGGTGATGCTAAAAATGGCAACTGGTCATCGGGTATTAAACCTATAGATCAGTTCTTTACTGGTGCTGGCGATAGCGACAGAATGCAAGATGGCTATAAAAACAACCCTGCACGTAATCAATTATATTTCCTTCCGCTTATCTTAGGTATCTTGGGAATAGTATTCCAATTTAAAGCGCATAAAAAAGATGGCTTTATCGTTGGTTTATTATTCTTCTTTACCGGTATAGCTATTGCTATTTATCTTAATATGCCACCCAACCAACCAAGGGAGCGTGACTATGCGTTTGCAGGCTCTACCTATGCATTTGCAATTTGGATAGGACTTGGTGTATTAATGGTAAATCAATTTTTCCAACGTTTTATAAAAGGAAATGTTGCAGCAATTTTAAGCATTGCACTTTGTTTATTGGCCGTGCCTACTTTAATGGCTAAAGTAGAATGGAATGATCATGACCGTTCACAAAAAACACTAGCAAGAGCTACCGCTTACAATACATTAATGTCTTGCGAAGAAGGTGCTATTCTATTTACATTTGGCGACAATGACACGTATCCTTTATGGTATCTGCAAGAAGTAGAAGGCGTTCGCACAGATGTACGTATCGTTAACTTAAGCTTATTGGGTATTGATTGGTATGTAGATCAATTATCTTATAAAATCAATAAAAACGATGCGCTTCCAATGATTTGGAAACGTAGCGATTATATGGGTGATGCTGGTAACTATACCGCATATATGAAAGAAGATAAAATCCCAGAAGGTCAATACATCAATCTATTAGAACTTTGCAAATATGCAATAGATCCTGCTACCAAACTACAAATGCAAAATGGCGGCGAAGCGAATCGCTTACCTACTAAAAATGCTAGCATTACAAGTTTAAGCAAATATAAATTGGTGCAAATGGGTATGATAAGTGCTGCAGATACCGATAAAATAGACAATGAAGTAAGATTTACCATAAATAAGGATAATCTTATGAAAGACGATTTAGCTTTAATGAATATTATTGCTGGTATCGCCTCAGAGGGATGGAAACGTCCTATCTATTTTGGAAGTGGCATGGGCGATAGTTATTTAGGCTTAAATGATTATTTAAAATTA
>CAIWHF010000197.1 GCA_903912405.1 uncultured Bacteroidota bacterium
AAGCTATTGGTGGAAGCTATACCTTTTCAGATGGTACTACTAAAATGAATGGCAGCATGGGAACTATTGGTTGTACTTCATTTTTCCCTTCTAAAAATTTAGGTTGTTATGGCGATGGCGGTGCAATGTTCACAAATGATGATGCTTTGGCAGACGAATTAAAAATAATTGCTAATCATGGACAAAAAGTACGCTATTACCACGAACGTGTTGGTTGTAACAGTAGATTAGATACTATTCAAGCAGCTGTATTAAGAATAAAATTAAAACACTTAGATCGTTATAATAATTCAAGAAGAGCTACTGCTGATTTTTATGATGCCGCTTTCTCAAATCACCCTAATATTAAAACCCCCTTTAGAGCTGCTTATTCTAAACATGTTTTTCACCAATACACCATTCAATTACATCAAGTAGATAGAGATGCACTTATTCAATTTTTAGCGGATCATAAAATACCATCAATGATATACTACCCAGTGTCTTCTCACGAACAAAAAATGCTTGCAGCTTTTGGTGGCGCTAATTTCAAATTACCAACAACAGATGCCCTTAATCAATGTGTGTTGTCATTACCCATTCACAGCGAATTAAGTAATGAAGAATTATCATTTATTTGTGACACGGTTTTAAACGGTATTAAAGCACAACAATAATATGCCTATTATACAAACCCCTATTAAAGATCTAGTAATTTACGAACCGAAAGTATTTCACGATGATCGTGGTTATTTTTTTGAAAGCTACAACAAACAAAGTTTTGAAAAAGAATTAGGTTATAGTATCAATTTCGTTCAAGATAACCAAGCTCGCTCTGTAAAAAATGTATTACGTGGCTTGCATTTCCAAAACCATCCACAAGGACAAACAAAATTAATTCGAGTATTAGAAGGAACTATTTGGGACGTAGCTGTTGATTTAAGAAATGGTAGTGAAACCTTCGGACAATGGTTTGGCGTAGAATTAAGCGCAGAAAATAAGCGGCAATTATTAGTGCCCATTGGCTTCGCTCATGGCTATGCCGTATTAAGTGCTACAGCAGAAGTTTTTTATAAATGTGATGCTTTCTATAATAAAGAATTAGAAGGTGGTCTATTATATAATGACGAAACCGTAAAAGTTGACTGGAAACTAAATATTAACGAGGCTATTGTTTCTGAAAAAGATAAAGTACAACCCATACTTGCTGCAGTAAAGTGTAATTTTTGATATTCATACCAATTAAAAAGGCGCATTTTAAAATGCGCCTTTTTTTATGATTTCATATTTACAAACTGCAGGGGTAGATCTTTTACATCCGTTTTGCATAATTGAATAATTTCTTGCAAATCATCAATTTTCTTGCCAGTAACACGTACCAAGTCATCCATGATAGCAGCCTGCACTTTTGCGCCTTTATCTTTAATGAGTTTAACGATGCGCTTTGCATCTTCTTTGCTTAAACCATTTTTTACCGGTATAGTTTTGCGAATAAATTTACCAGACGCAGAGAAATCTTTACTCAA
>CAIWHF010000198.1 GCA_903912405.1 uncultured Bacteroidota bacterium
TATTCCGATAAAAATAACTCTTTATCTTCTTGTGCTTCCATTTCTGAAATTTGAGCTTCAATAGTATTGTTCATCACTATTACTTCAGAACTCTCTGCGTGTGCAGCGACAATTAATGCTTCTGAATATTTGTTACCTGTATGTATAGATGATTCGTCTACATTGGCAACATATAATACCGGTTTTTGAGTAAGTAAGAAAATATCAGCAATAGCTTCTAAATCTTCTCCTTCTAATCGCAAGCCTCTTATATTCTTACCTTCTGATAATTGCTTTAAGCATTTATTAAGTACTTCTAATGCTGCCTTTGCTTTATTATCGCCTGTTTTAGCTTGCTTTTCTATACGTTGTATTTTCTTTTCAACGCTTTCTAGGTCTTTTAATTGTAATTCGGTATCTATAATTTCTTTATCACTAACTGGATTGATAGCACCTTCATCACGCAAAATATTTTCGTCTTCGAAACAACGAATAACATGTACTATAGCATCTACCTCTCTAATATTGCCTAAAAATTTGTTGCCCAATCCCTCTCCTTTGCTTGCTCCTTTTACCAAACCTGCAATATCTACAAATTCTATAGTTGTAGGAAGAATACGTTGCGGCACCACTATTTCAGCCAATTTATCTAAACGCTCATCCGGCACATCTACCTGGCCAACATTAGGCTCGATAGTACAAAAACGATAATTGGAAGCTTGCGCTTTAGCACTATTACTTACTGCATTAAAAAGTGTAGATTTTCCAACATTTGGCAAACCAACAATACCCACTTGTAAAGCCATAATTTCTATTTATTTTTTTCGCAAAGATACAAATTTAATGCTGTTTCCATGGCATCATATACCTCTTGTTTTAAGGATTTGATAGCCTGCACATCGGCACCTTTCGGATAGATTGGATCTAAGTATAGCACTCTATTTTTGCCAGGCGACATATTCCACCAAGCATTGTGATGCCAACGATTTACAACATCTAGCATTACAATAGGCACAATAGGCGTTTGTGTATTTACGGCTAATCGAAAAGCCCCATCATAGAAGGGAAGTAAGGGCTGATCAGTTTCATTAAACGTGCCTTCTGGAAATATTAAAATACTCGATTCATGCTTTAAAACACGCCACATTATACGCATGCTTCTTGCTCTACTATGCGCACTACTCCTATCTACCATAACCGCCACTTGCTGATAAATAAACCCAAATAAAGGAAATTGTTTGAGTTCTATTTTCCCTAATGGTCTAAAATAAGTGGGAATAGCAATAAATAAGTTTAAGGCATCTAAATACGTAGCATGATTGGAAACAATAATACATTTCTTTTTTGCTAAGGGCCATTTGCTCATGCGCTTTATGGGCATACCCGCTAACAGCAATCCTAGTCGGCACCAAAATCTATTAATGTACCAAATTCGTTTCCTACTTTTTCTATTATTAGGTATACTAACGATTAGAATTAGTGTTAGAAAAAAAAAGAAGGTGGCTACAAACACTAGGGTCATGTAGCAGGCGAATAGCGTTTTAAAAAATCGTTGCATACTTACATTCCAGGAAACCAAGCTCTTCCAATAGCGGCTCTAAAAGGCCACGGAATAGATGCTAACATGACTAACAATGCAATAAAATTGAACCAAAACATTTTTTTATGTTTTGCTAGATCGGAACTATTCTTGTTAGCTGTTGCATAAGCCAAATGCACCAATACAAGCGCCACTAACATTCCTGCAAAATGCTCCACCGCAAAAAAGCGTGCAACTTTATCATGCATCACATTAGCCATACCCATATTTTGTATATTTTTAATACCCCATGGTCCAACAAAATATAAATA
>CAIWHF010000199.1 GCA_903912405.1 uncultured Bacteroidota bacterium
CCTAAGACCTTCAGAGATATTGGGACTCACTTGGGATCGATTAGATTTTGAAGATTCCACAATCACAGTGGATCGTCAACTGAGTCGCTTTCGATATAGCCGTTTTGTATATGCGCATCGTGAAGGCTAGATTGAGTGATAAGTTGTCCTTCTAAGGCTTCTATAACTCTTATTTGCTTTGTAGTAGTATGCGCTTCAATTGTAAAATCGGTAATTTGATAAGGCTGTGCTTTAAAATTATTGATGATTTGCTGAGTAGTAATGTCAATATAAGAATGGCCGTTTGCTGCAACTTGCTGTCCTTTTAAATACGTTGCTTTTATACTATGAAAAGATAAATCATTAGTAATGATAAAGTCGGCTGGATCACCAACACTCAACATGCCCATCGGTAATTGATAATGTTTTATTGGATTGATACAGGCTGCTATTAATACATCATAAATATTATACCCTAAATCAATAGCGCGTTGAACCAATTCATTGATATGACCTTGTATTAATTCATCAGGATGTTTGTCGTCACTGCAAAACATAAGCATTTCAGGATGACTTGCCATCAAACTATGTAAAGCATTAAAATTTTTAGCTGCGCTTCCTTCGCGAATGAGAATCTTCATGCCCAAGTTTATTTTTTCTAAGGCTTCATCGAGCGTAGTACATTCATGATCCGTGCTTATGCCGGCATTGACATAGGCTTCAGCCATTGCGCCTCTTAGGCCCGGTGCATGGCCATCAATTGGTTTTTTTTGTTTGCGAGCAGCTGCTATTTTTCGTATCACTTCTGGGTCTTTGTGTAAGACGCCAGGGTAATTCATCATTTCGGTAAGATAAAATATTTCTGGTCGTTGCATCAACTGCTCAATATCTTTAGCATCAATACAAGCGCCAGCTGTTTCAAAAGCTGTTGCGGGCACACAAGAGGGCGCGCCAAAAAATATATTAAAAGGGCTTTGTCGGCTGTTTTCAATCATATAATCTACCCCTTCAATGCCACATACATTGGCAATTTCATGCGGATCAGAAACGGTTGCTACAGTGCCATGTTTTACAGCTATTGCTCCAAAAGAGCTAGGGGTAAGCATCGAACTTTCTATATGAATATGTGCATCGATAAAACCCGGTAGTATATAATTATTGGGCGCATGATCGAGCTCGGTGATGGCATGAATGCGATTATGAAGCACCGAAATTTTTGCCGCTTTTATAGTTCGGGAACATAAATCTATTAATTGTCCGCTTACTTCAAAGGGCTGGTTCATTATAATTTTCTGGAATTATCGTTGAACAAATAAACAATACACTTCCTTTGGTCCATGCACGCCAACGACTAAGGTTTTTTCAATATCGGCAGTTCTGCTAGGTCCAGTATTTAAATTAATCATAGAAGGCAATCCATCTGGATTGTGTTCTTTTACATAGTCGATAGCATGTTGGATATCAAGAACAATTTGATCGGAATAGAGTACAACAATATGAGCTGGATAAAAAACAGGCGCTGTTCTCCCCATGGTTTGTGTGCTAGAGAAAATAAAGGAACCAGTCCTCGCAACAGCACAATCGCACAAGGTAATACACGCGTCGGCAGAGCTATTATCCGGCGTCATTCTTGCGATGGCATGTGGACTTAATGCATTCACTTGATTCAAAGTGTTATCATCAGATGAAAGTACTTCATTCCAATTTTGTTGATCAATAAGTTGGATAATATTCGCATGCATTTCCGCTTCGTTGGCACAATAAATAAATTTACCACCTAGTTGAATAAATTCGGTTGCAAATAACTCATCTACTGCCGTATTGGAATAAGCAAGCGCGTCTTGCAAGTTTGTTTTGTCTGCTTCTGGGAAAGGCATAGGTGCTCTGTGGGCATTCAAGCCTTTTCTAATATTTCTTAAAATATTCTCTCGACCTCTAGATGTAGTGTATGTTTCCATGTCAAAAAAAGAAAAGCGATGCCTTTTAAGCATCGCTTATTAAGTTTGTTAAGCTTCTGTTGTAGTGGAGGCTGTTTCTTCAGCCTCTATAGTTGGTGTTGCAGTTACTTGAGCTATTTCCGATGCTTCTTTTGGTGCTTCGCTATCTTCTTGAAAAGGTCTCTTGCCAATCAATACTTCTAAGTCATCTTTAAATAAAACTTCTTTTTTCAGGAGTTCTTCTGCAATGATTTTAACCGCATCAAATTTATCTTGTAATAATTGTTTTACTCTTTTGTATGAAGTGTCTACTAAAATTCGAACTTCATCATCAATCATTTTTCCGGTTTCTTCGGAATAAGGTTTAGAAAAAGAATTCTCGTTGTTAGGATCGTAGAAAGAAATGTTGCCAATCTTATCATTCATTCCATAAACCGAAACAATAGCATAAGCCATTTTTGTTACCGATTGTAAATCGCTTAATGCGCCGGTACTAATTTTATTGAACATCAATTCTTCTACTGCTCTTCCGCCCAAAGCCATACACATACGGTCAAGAATTTCTTCTTTGATGGTAAGGTATTTTTCTTTTGGTAAATATTGTGCATAACCCAAAGCTGCATCGCCTCTTGGAACGATCGTAACTTTAACTAATGGATAAGCATGCTCTAAGAACCAACCTGCAACGGCATGACCTGCTTCATGGTAGGCAATGACATTTTTCTCGTCGGGTGAAATGATTTTATTTTTCTTTTCCAAGCCACCAATAACTCTGTCTACTGCATCGTTAAAGTCGTCTAGATCTACATGATCTTTCCCTTTTCTTGCAGCAATCAACGCTGCTTCGTTGCATATATTAGCGATATCTGCCCCTGCAAAACCTGGAGTTTGTGACGCTAATTTTTTGATATCAAGATTTTCATTGGTTTTTAATCCTTTCAAATGCACTTTGAATATAGCTACGCGGCCAGCCAAATCGGGTACATCTATAGATATTTGTCTATCAAAACGACCTGGGCGTAATAAAGCTGCATCTAAAACATCGGGTCTGTTCGTAGCTGCTAAAACAATAATGCCACTGTCGCCACTAAAGCCATCCATTTCAACAAGTAATTGATTTAAGGTATTTTCACGCTCATCATTACTCATCATCATATTCTTACCACGGGCTCTACCTATTGCGTCGATCTCATCGATAAACACAATGCAGGGCGATTTTTCTCTTGCTTGTTTAAATAAATCGCGCACTCTACTTGCTCCCACACCTACAAACATTTCCACAAAATCAGATCCAGACATAGAAAAGAAAGGCACTTGAGCTTCTCCCGCAACGGCTTTAGCTAAAAGGGTTTTACCCGTTCCCGGAGGTCCAACTAACAAAGCACCTTTAGGTATTTTTCCGCCTAATGCAGTATATTTTTTAGGGTTTTTAAGGAAATCGACAATTTCCATCACCTCAACTTTTGCTTCGTCCAATCCGGCTACATCATTAAAGGTGATATTCACTTTTGTGCCTTTTTCAAATAATTGCGCTTTTGATTTGCCGATATTAAAAATGCCACCTGCTCCACCACCTTGAGCACCTCCGCCCATTTTGCGCATAAACAAAACAAAAAGGCCAATCATGAGTAAAGCTGGAATGATAAACTCGCCAATGCTTCTCAATAAATTGCCACGTTCTGCAAATATGGGAGTAATTTTCTCTTGTTCACTTTTAGTCGCTTGCGCAGCATCAAGCATTTTTTCAAATTGCTCTACCGACCCAATTTCGAAATTAATGATAGCAGGCTTGTATCCTTTTTTAACGTGTACTTCTACTTCAGATTTATTGTACACATATAATTTATCAACTTTATTACTATCTAAAAAATGTGTTTTAAATATTTGAAAGGTATATTCTACCGAATTGCCTCCAACACCCCCATTCCAAATATTAAGTCCGATGATTACTGCAATGATGATGCCGTACATCCAGAAAATATTGAATTTAGGTCCCTTTGAAGGTTTGAAATTGGGTAATTTATTTTTTTGTTGATTTTCCATTTTTAAATTTTGTTTACTTTTTAGTTGTGTTCTTTTCTGTCTGCATCCATCCAAAGGCCTTCTATATCATAAAATTTTCGTTGGTTTACTTCAAAAACATGTATTACAATATTGATATAATCACTCAACGACCATTCATTACTTTCTGATCTATGATACGCTTTTTCATCGCATTCTTCGGCAGTGCGTTTTTCAATGTTGGTCAAAATAGCACTCATTTGTGTATGGGATTGCACATCACAAATGATAAAAAAATCGGCAACAGCCTCGTCTATTTTTTTTAAGTCTAAGGAAACTATGTTATTTCCTTTTTTTTCTTCTATGGCGCTAATAATCGTTTTAAATAACTTGCTCGATCGACTGAGGCGATTCGATTTTGTTTGCTTGGTAGATTCAATCATTTAATTAGTTAAATTTGTTTTTTATATTTCTACAATCTATAGTTTATATATCTTTCAAAATTAGCAAATCTTTTGTCAATAAACGTTAAAGACCTGTTTAATAATCTACACATACACCTAGATGAAGTAGATAGTACCAATAATTATGCCATGCGCTTAATTGATGACGATAAGGCGCAAAATGGACAAATTGTTAGTGCCCGACATCAATTGAATGGCAAGGGGCAACGGTCTAGAATATGGACAGCAACAAAAGATAAAAGTTTATCCATGTCCATTATAGTGGAGCCCAATTTGCCTTTATCAAAAATGATTGTTTTTAATAAAGCAATAGCAGTGGCGGTAGTGCAAGCCATTCACAGCTTTTACCCGGCGCTTAGATGTGCTATAAAATGGCCAAATGATATTATTCGTGATGACAAAAAGGCAGGGGGAGTATTGATTGAGAATGTTATTCGTGGGCAACAATGGGCGTATTCGGTGATTGGCATTGGAATCAATGTTTTTCAGGAGGGGCCTATGGCAGATTTGCCTCATGCAGGTTCTTTATTCCATGAAGGGAGCAAACCCAATGATATTAATGATTTAATGATTGAACTTTATGCGACTATATTAAAACAAATTACTACTTTTAAGGAAGCAGAAATCAATATGCTATACCATACCCTTTTGTACAAAAAAGCACAATTGCAACTATTCAAAAGTGATGCTATTGTTTGGGAAGCTTTAATAGAAGGGGTTAATGAAAAGGGCGATTTGATCGTAAGCAAATCCGATGGCTCCCTACTGCAATTAAAGCATGGAGAAGCAGATTGGGTTTGGGATACACAATAATATTAAACTATGTTTGCAACAAAAAACTTAACTCTTATTGCTGTCCTATTTCATATCATAGGATTTGTAGGTATTTTATTTTACAAGCCTGCAATTATGCAGCTTACCACACCTTGGCATTTGCTCATAATGATGCTGTTTTTTGTAGTGGCTGTAGCGGCGCAACATAAGCATATTTGGAAATGGATAGTGCTTGTTTTCCCATTCGGATTTGCAATTGAATGGTTGGGTATTCATAAGTCTATTTTATTTGGTCATTATGCCTACACTACAGTGTTGGGTTTGTCGTGGCAACAGGTGCCGCTATTAATCGCCTTTAATTGGGTGTTTGTTATTTATGCAAGTGCTTCTTTATCGCAAGCATTTACAGCTAATAAAATACTAGCGCCCTTATCGGCTGCTACTATTGCTACTTTTTTTGATTGGGTAATGGAGCCGGCAGCCATTAAGCTACACTACTGGCATTGGTTTCAGGCAGGCGTGCCCTTGAGTAATTATGTAAGTTGGTGGTTGATCAGTTTATTGTTAGCTATTTTATGGCAATTTTTAAAGTACCAATTCAACCAATTTGCCGTGAATCTGTTATTAATACAATTGCTATTTTTTGCAATTATTCAATCACATATATGAGTATCCTGTTTGTTTTAGTTGTGCTATTTTCATTTTTAGGAATGGAAGCAGTGGCTTGGTTGGCCCACAAGTATCTTATGCATGGCTTTCTGTGGCACCTTCACGAAGATCACCACAGAGGCGGCTATACTCCTTTTCAAAAAAATGACGCTTTCTTTTTGATTTTTGCTATTCCAAGTTGGCTATGTATTATGTTGGGCGCTATGAACAGTGCACCATTGGTGGTAGCTATTGGTGTTGGTATTTTAATTTATGGATTCACTTATTTTATTGTTCATGATGTAATTATTCATCAGCGATTTAAATGGTTTACGAGATCAAATAATAAATTTATTCGTACCTGGAGATGGGCACACAAAATGCATCATAAGCATTTAGAAAAAGAACATGGCGAATCTTTTGGCATGTTGTTAGTTGCAAAAAAATATTGGAAATTGTAATGACTAATAGTATGGGAAATTATACCTACTTGGCAATAGATATATTAACTATTTTATTTCCTTTCTTATTGAGCTTTGATAAAAAAGTACATTTCTATAAGTATTGGAAATCACTTTTTGTAGGCATTCTATGGGTGGGTTCCGTTTATGTGTGCTGGGATATGCTTTATACGTATCTAGGTGTATGGAGTTTTAATGCGCGTTATACGCTTTCTTTTCGAATAGGCGCATTACCCTTAGAAGAGTGGTTGTTTTTTCTTGTAGTGCCCTATGCCTGTGCATTTATATACACATGTTTAAATGCCTATTTTACTATTAAGCAAGCAGGCAAATTGTTGTGGTCGCTTTTTTTTATAAGTGGAATAATGCTGATTATTATTGGGATTATTTTCCATGATCTGTATTACACTGCTGCTACAATGTTATTAGCGGGCGCTGTCAATTGCTTTTTATATTTCGTAAGAAGTAAATTAACGCAATTTAATTTGCGAGTTTTTCTTTATTCCTTTCTGGTAGCATTAATTCCTTTTTTAATCGTAAATGGATTACTTACATCCTTACCAGTGGTGCTTTATAACAATGCAGAAAACTTGGGAATTAGAATTTATACCATACCAGTAGAAGATGTTATTTATGGTTATGTGTTATTATTGGGAACAATCGTTATTATGCAGCAAGCTAAAAAAGCTAAAAGGTAATTGCAGCCCAATTCTTTAATAATTGCATGCCTACCTTAGTGCCTATGCTCTCTGGATGGAACTGAATGCCAATTATAGGAAATTCTTCATGAGCTATAGCCATTACGGCGTTGTCAAAATTACTAATAGCAATCGTTTTTAGCGCGCTATTAGGTTCCATTTTTAATGCCAACGAATGATACCGCATGACATCAAAAGCAGTATCAATGCCTGTAAATAGTGGGTGCTGTGTGTGCGTAACGCTGCTTATTTTACCATGTTGTGGATATGCCGAGCGAACTAATTGTGCTCCAAAATAAATACCCAATGCTTGATGGCCTAAACAAATGCCAAGTATCGGCGTGGTAGCATGAAAATGCGCTATAATATCTAAGCAAATACCTGCTTCGTGAGGCGTTTTAGGACCTGGGGATAAGATGATTCTTGAAGGTTGTAATTGCTTTAATTCAGCTATTGTTATGGCATCATTTCTAAATAGTACACATTCTTGTATTTGCTGCAGATAATGATGTAAAATATTAGAAAAAGAATCGTAATTATCTATTAATACCCACATGTTATTTAGAAGGTATAGCGGTGATGAGCAATTGTAAATCTGTGAATACTGGTTTAATCCAAGGAATAATTTTTCCCATATGCTCCATGATCCAAGGTGTAATAGGTGCTATTACTGCGTAGCTTTTAGAATTACTAAAATGCTTAGCATCAATTATATGTAAGTTATTTATAAACCAATAAAAACTAGAAAGAACTATTAAGGAAATAAAACCATAGAGTATAGCACCTATGAGATGATTGGCCCATCCAAGTAGTAAAAGCGAACTTATTTTTTCAATAAATTTTCCAATTAAATGAATAGCCAAAACAAAGAAGATAAACACTAAAATAAAACTAGCGAAGGGAGCCCATTTGCTAGACGTAATATGCTGGTCAATTAAAAAAGTAGAAAAATAATGGGTGAATTTTAAGGACAATATGATGCCCATCAAAAATGCCAACATAGAAAACGCACCCATGATAATGCCTTTTTTGAAGCCCCTATACAAGCCAAAAAGTAAAAATGCAAGTGCGATAAAATCTAATAGCATAGTTTATTTTTGAAGTAATTCTTTTACCAAGGAAGCAATTAATTTGCCGTCTGCTTTTCCGGCTAATTCTTTACTAGCAATACCCATCACTTTACCTAGGTCGGCCATAGAACGAGCTCCTACTTGTGCTATAACAAGCTGTAACGCTTGCTTGATTTCCTCTTCGCCCATTTGCGCTGGTAAGAACTGTTCAATTATAACCAATTCTTCACGTTCTTTACTAGCTAAATCTTCTCTTTGTTGTTGCTCAAAAATTTGTAGAGAATCTTTGCGTTGTTTGGCCATTTTTTGCAACATTTTTATTTCTGTTGCTTCATCTATTTCGCCAGTAGCACCTTCTGCTGTTTTCTCAATGATGATAGCAGCTTTAATAGCACGCAAGGTGCGAAGAGCAACTTCGTCTTTAGCTTTCATAGCCGTTTTCAACGACTCCATTATTTTAGCTTCTAAGCTCATACGCTATTTTTTATTGGTTTTGTTCTTTATCTAAAGCATCCATAGCTTTTTTCTGAAAACTACTAGCAAATGCTTTTAGTTCTTTAGCTAATGCTTGATTTTTTGTAGCTCTTTCAAAAGTTTCTGCCAAACCGTAAAAAGTTTGGAAGTAGAAATCAATCATTTCGTCAACCATCATTTTTTTAGTCCATAGATCTATTCGTAATGCACTTTTTTCTTTGCCATCCCATAACCCGAGTAGTAAGGCCTTGGCTTCTTGCAATTCATTTACCCCTCCGTCTGGTGCTTCCCATTCAATAATATCTGGCATTTTATCTTCGTCGAGCGTAATGTCTATCTTAATAGTGGATTTTGTCATTAGTATGTATTTAGATTGCAAAAATAAGATTCTTTATCAATATTTATTTACTCCATTTTCTTAATTGCTGAAGGCTAGCACGCATATCTTTTGGGAGCGGAGCTTCAACTGATACCATGTTTCCATCAGCCTTTTTAAAGCTGAGTTTATGTGCATGCAAAGCCAATCTGTTTAAAATTGGTTTTTCTTCCTCTTCTAGTTTAGCTAAATTAAATTTCTTTTTTAACTGAGAAACATAGAGCGCAGCACCATCTCCATACAGGGGGTCGGCAACTAAACTATGACCTAGAGATTGCACATGCACCCTTATTTGGTGGGTGCGTCCTGTATGGATTTGAAAGCTAACTAAAGAGTAGTTTTTGAATTCCTCAATTACTTCATAGTCGGTATGCGAAAATTTGCCTTTATGAGCGATGATCATTTTGCCATTCTTGGCAGGATGCTCCGCTAAATTATTTTCTATGCTTCCTATATTAGGTGTTAGTTTGCCATGTACAAGGCCTAAATACCATTTTCCAATGTTATGTTCTTCAAATAATTTGGATAGGTATTTATGTGTAGTTTCATCTTTTGCAAAGCAGATAACACCACTAGTATCCTTGTCAATTCTATGAACGGTAAATACTTTTGCACCCAAATAGGCTTCAATTTCTTTTTTTAGAGTAGGCGCATGCTCATCAAATCTATCTGGTATGACTAATAAACCAGATGGTTTATTGACAATTATCAACTCCGCGTCTTCGTAACAAACTTCTAGTCCTTTCATGCTTATTGCTTAAAATAGGTATTTAAATAGTATTCTTCTTTTGCTCTCATTAAGGCCGCATCTTGTTTTGATTTGTCTTTGAGTCCACACAAGTGTAAAATGCCGTGAAAGAGCACTCGGTGCAATTCCTGTTCCATACTGCTATTGAATTTTTGAGCATTTTCTTTTACACGGTCAATGCTAATGTAAATATCACTCACAATTTCGGTTTTATTATTGCTTAAATCGAATGTAATTATATCAGTATAGGTATCGTGTTGTAAATATTCTTGATTAATTGTTAATAGATATTCGTCAGAGCAAAAAATATAATTGATCGTATCTATGCGATGATTTTTTCTAAAATCCTGAACTATACTAGCCAAAAAATGCTTTAGTCGTATTTTATTTTTTAATACCACGCTTTGGTCAGCTTGGTGAAAATGGATAGCCATTATGAAAATTTATGCAAAGTTTATAAATAATTTAGGTAAGCAACTACTCAACATGTATTTTTGCATGTATGAAAGAAACAAGCCTAGAAGAAATTCGTTTAACGGAATTGCCCTTGGGTTCTAAAGCAAAGATAACAAAACATGATGAAAGCGAATTTCATTTAACCTTGTTAGAAATGGGTTGCGTGCCTGGAGAGTCAGTTTGGCTTGAAATGGTTGCTCCCTTAGGCGATCCCATTGCTATTCAAATAGCGGGCTATCATTTGAGTATTAGAAAAAAGGACGCTGAAAAAATCTGGGTGTCCGTTATTTAAATTATTATCTATGCATATTGGTTTATATTTTGGCAGCTTTAATCCCATCCACACGGGGCATCTTATTATTGCAAATCATATTTTAGAACATACAGAAGTGGATAAAATTTGGTTTGTGGTATCTCCTCAAAATCCTTTAAAGCCTGCGCATACCTTGCTTAATGAATTTGATAGATTACACCTCGTGCAATTAGCTATTGAAGGCAATAATAACTTACGAGCGAGTAATATCGAGTTTTCTTTACCAAAGCCGTCTTATACAATTGATACTATGGCTTATTTGCATGATAAATTTCCTTTAGAAAAATTCTCCATTATTATGGGCAGCGATAGTTTTCAGAATTTGGAACGTTGGAAAAATGTAGAGATTTTAATTGCAAATTATGAAATCATCATTTATAAAAGACCGGGTTATGAAATTGATAATAAAGTAGGTGCAAAAATCAATGTTGTCAACGCGCCGCTTATAGAAATTTCCTCTTCTCTTATCAGGTCATTAGTAAAAGAAAATAAATCTATACGTTATTTAATGCCCGACACGGTAATGCATTATATTTTAGAAAACCGCTATTATAAATAGAAATAACTATACTCTTATGATTCAAAGAAATAAGTCACTATTTGGTATTTTACTTGGTTCGCTTTTAGGCTATTGGTTGGCTAGTGATAAGCAAACGCGCACGAAAGATTGGCAAGCCTTGCAAAATGCATGGGCTAATTGGAGGACCAAATTTCGAAGTAATTTTTAAGGGGTCGTATTAAAATCCTTCACTATAGCATCTGGTATAAACTGATGTACATTTCCATGGCTTCTAATGACATCTCTTACTAAGGTAGAAGAGATGGTAGAGTATAAAGGAGTGCAGGTTAAAAACACGGTTTCCATTTCGGGCGCCAACATGCGGTTCATATCTGCTATCGCTTTTTCGTATTCAAAATCATTGATGTATCGAATGCCTCTAAGTATAAATTGAGCATTGTGTTTTTTACAACAATCAATGGTCAACCCTTCGTAGGAGATCACTTTTATTTTAGGTTCATTTTTGTAGATGCTTTCTATCCAAGCTATGCGTTGCTCTAAAGAAAACATCGGTTGCTTTGAGGAATTTATACCGATGCCTATTATCAGCGCATCAAAAAGGCCTAGTGCCCTATCTATTATATCCGTATGCCCTTTTGTAATCGGGTCGAAGGTGCCAGGGAAAAGACAAATACGTTGAGCCATAATTAGGGTTTGAAAAATGAAAAGAAAGTAGTTCCGAATTTCTTCTGTTTCGTAAAGTTAGGATGATTTTCGAAATTTACATTCAGTGTATGTTCTAAAATTAACAGGCCTTCTTTATCGAGCAAATTAGCATTGAGTATCATATCGGGCAACTGTTTCATCTCTGGAATGGCGTATGGCGGGTCTACAAAAATCAGTTTATAAGTTGCGCTCCCTGTTAGGATCCATTGAAGTGCATTCGCAGGTAGCACTTGTATCTGCTCTTCAATTTTAAACGCTTGCGCAGTTTTTTTTATAAACGAAATAAGTAAAGGGTCTTTTTCTATTAGTGTTGCATGCTGAGCCCCTCTAGAAATTAATTCGAAACTAATACTTCCAGTGCCAGCAAATAATTCTAAACAATTGCAGTCTTCAAAATCAAGCATAGACCGAAGGGTATTAAAAAGGCCCTCTTTGGCTAAGTCGGTTGTTGGCCTTGCTTGCATGTTTTTCGGAGGGTGTATTCTTCTGCCCCCTAATTGCCCACTAATTATTCGCATGCTGCTAAGTGTTGATAAAATTTATTTTGCGGGATCCATGTCATGTGCTCTCCAAAATAAGAGCCAATCAATTCTTTTGCATTCGCATTGGTATCATTAGTTGAAACTTCAAGCAAATAGGCATTACTATTTGCTAATAAGATATTTAACTGCTGGGTAATTTCTTCTAGTGTGCTATTGTGCATTATTTGATGGGAATGAAGATGCCCATTCTCAAAATGCGTGAGCATGCAATAAGCATTATGTAAATGCAATGTTATTAAGGTGTTTTGATTCTTTTGAGTAGCGCTAAAACAACTTACAAGAGGTTTTATACTAGCATTTTCAAAATGCGTATCGATGGTTTGTAAAAGGTATTTAGGGTAATGCATGATATACATTGCAGTTCCGTTATCGAAAGGGCATTGATGTATAAGATGATTGTTGGATACAAAATGAATTGCGCGATACCAATGTTCAGCCGGTGTTGGCTCATGCAATGCAGCAGGAATCAACATGCCTTGCTCTGGGGCAATATATATATGGGTGGTAAGCTCTTTAGTGTCTAAAAGGTAATTGTTTATTAACTCATTAAATAACATCTCCTCCATGTATTGTGTCGTATTATCGGTAGTTATAGTTGAGATTTCAATTGCTATATTGTTTTTAGCAAAACTCGCTTTAGTGATGCCATTAGGATACATAACCAAAACTATTTTTTCAGTAGTAGCGTTGGATAGTTTGTCGTTTAAATAAAGTGTATGTAAATTCAAATTAGTCATTGGTTTATTTTTGTTTTGTAAAATTAAGTAGAGAAGTACTACTTTCCTATTAATTCAAATGAAATTATAGAATCCCTTATTAATAAAGTATATTTGATATCGAAATTTAACTACTTGTGGAAAATCAATATTCCTTTAAACAAATAATTAATATAGCTGCCCCTATGTCTGTGGCTATACTTATTCCTCAATTAAGCTTCCTTACAAATACAGCTTTTTTAGGTCGTTTAGGTGCTAGTGAATTGGGTGTAAATGCATTGAGCGGTGTATTTTATTTATTGTTAAGTATGTTGGGCTACGGGCTCAGTAGCGGTATTCAAGTACAAATGTCGAGAAGAATTGGAGAAGGCGATCATGCCGGTTTGGTTTCGTTATTAAAGCACAGTATAGTATTGGTGCTTTGTTTTTCTTTTATCCTTATGTTGATTTCAAGTCTTTTAGTGCCTTATTTATACGATCAAGTTTTACACGATGCAACAAATAGATATTTAAATCAATCATTTTTTAGCATTAGAATTTGGGGCTTACCATTTTTGATGCTAA
>CAIWHF010000200.1 GCA_903912405.1 uncultured Bacteroidota bacterium
ACTGCTAATTGGATGAATCGCTTGTTAACCACTTTCAAAGAAGCAGGTGGGCAAGGCTTAGAAGTTATTACCAGTCGAATGAACCCAGATGAATTAAGGCGAGTAACTGATTACGCCAAACGGTTTAATTTGGCAGGTTCTGTAGGCTCTGACTTTCATAATCCCGAAAATCCTTGGGTTGAGTTAGGCCGATTACCGACTTTACCCAGTCATATCAAGCCAGTTTGGGAGTTGCTTAATTAAAGTGATCTCGATGGGCTTTATATTTATTACTATGTCGTATACAAAATTATGTGTCCAACCTAACTTATATTAAGGCGAATAACCTATGAACACTGAAGCTAATTTACTTAATTCCTTAGAAGAGGCTCAAGGAAGAAATCCCCTCGAATTTCCATTTGGCTTTTATATTGAAGATGATCACAAACAGAGCAATGGTGGTAGTTTCTTTTGGTACGAATCGAATATTGATCTACAGCATGCTATACGTAATGATTTGATTGATGCGTTAACTGATGGTCAGGCAAGTGATATCCTAGCCGTTAAAAATGAAATGACTGAGCTCTTTGAAAACAATGATGATTCAGAAGATTTGTTGAATCATTTGAATGTGATTTTAGCAGAGCTCGAATTACGTCTGCAATTTATGGGTAGTTTTGAAGAGCTTTGTAAAAGCAAAGATGAGTGGGCGAAGTATTTTAGAGAATCTTATCGTGAAGAGTGTTTGGACAATATTGAAGATATTTCTAGTAAGGAACTACAAAGTTCAATCAAAAAAAGCGAGCAAGATGATTTTGCAGAATTTGTTGCTGAGTATTTGATTTAGTCACCTAAAAATACAGTTTAACTTTCAAGAGTCTTTATCAGTTTTCTCAAGCACTGTGTATTGCGCATCAATAAAGTCGTTATGCTTTCTACTTTTAGCAAGTTTAAAGCCGCGCCAAAATTTAAAGCCAATAATGGTAAGGGGGATTAATAATATGGTGAAGAATACTGAGAATACCAGTACGGCAATTACTGTAATAATCAATAAAATAGGGATGATAATAATTCTAGTTAGGTTAAATGAGGTGCGCATGATGATAGGCTATTATTAAATCTAAAAACGATATATTACGCCTGTTGCTTTGATAAAAAAATAAATGAATGTTTTTTCATAAAATTCAAAGCTGACTAATGTTTACCATTATGGAATATATGGTAATAATTAAGTAACAATAAATATCTATAGTGACAGACACTTGAAGCCTAATTTTAGCTGGTTCTTGGAAATTAAAGGCTAACAAGTCAATTCAAAATATGCTTTTGTGTAATGTCATTAAGTAGGTGAATGCGATGAGTGTTGCAGATACGGTTTTTCCTTGGATAGTGTTGGTTTTATTTATAGCTACGACTTTTATGGGTTATTATTTTGGAAAGAAGCACAAAGATTAAATGGAATAGTCGTTAATATAAAAAGGAGTTTCTTAATCAATGTTCGCGGCAATCTTTAACCAAAGCTTCATTGTTCGCATGAAGAAGTGTTGGCAACCACTGTGCTCTTTTAGCTTCACAGGCTTCAAGGCAAAACTTTTTCTTATTACCACTATGCTTGGTGTAATAGTCCTCGCATGATTCAAGAATAGTTTTCTGAGTTACTGGGCTTGTGCTCGCTGATTGTTCAGCTATGGGGTTTTTATCAGGCAAATAAATTCATCTATTCTAAAAGATAGCGCAATTATTAACAGCATAATTACTAACTGACAATTTATGCCTTAAATCACCCTGATAGCAATCTTGTGGCTTGAAGGGGCGTCCTCTGGATAAAAGGGCTGACTTTGCAGTACCAGTGTGCAAAATATGTACACTAAAAGTATTAAAGAAGTTTTGACTACACGAAATTGAGTTGAATAAAGACTTATGATATTTGTTGCGATATTGAGCTATGCTTAATAATAAAAAATCGAATAATGACTTATCATATCAAATACATGGTACCGAGAAGCCGACTCGAACGGCCACGAGCTTGCGCCCACTAGCACCTGAAGCTAGCGTGTCTACCAATTCCA
>CAIWHF010000201.1 GCA_903912405.1 uncultured Bacteroidota bacterium
CATTGATTCTACTTATTTAAAATTAATGGATACAACCATTGCTAGCACAGATTCTATGCGTAAGCAGCTTATTAGAAAATTATTGCCAATTGCAATGGCTATTGAAGATTCGAATCTTATCAGTTACTTTCAATATAGTTTTCAATTACCGGTCACTAAAAGAATTGATGAGGCAAGTAGAAAACAATTGTCTAAGTCAATTCAACAAACCATAAAAAAGATTGCCATCAATTTAGAACGCCTACGCTGGCTTCCAACAAAGTTAGACACTACTTATGCACTAGTGAATGTGCCTGCAATGGAATTCTATTTGTGTAAGCAAGCGAATGTTGATTTTGAAATGCGCGTTGTAGTGGGAAAAAAAGAGCGACCAACACCTTCTTTGGCTACCCGTATGACGAGTGTATTGTTTAACCCTTACTGGGGTGTGCCGCCTACTATTATGAAGAAAGATGTGTTGCCCGGCATTACTAAAAGTGGTGAAAATTATTTGATCGAAAAAGATTTAAAAGTATTTACCAAAACCGGTAAGGAAATTCCTAGATCTAAAGTGACGCCTAAGAATTATAATAATTATATCTATCGTCAAGACCCCGGAGATTTAAATTCACTAGGCGTTATTAAATTCAATATGCCCAATAAATACGATATTTATTTGCATGATACGCCTCATAAAGAAGATTTCCCAAATAGAGATAGAGCCAGAAGTTCGGGGTGTATCCGAGCGCACAAGCCTAAAGAATTAGCCTTGTTTATTTTAAATAATTATGAGCACAATACGATTGATGCAAACAAGGTAGATTCTATTATTGCCAAACGAAAATCGCTTATTATCTCTTTAAAACATAAAATCCCTGTTCATGTCGTTTACTTAACATGTTTTATGGATAGTACTTTGACGCAAGTGCGATTCCTAAACGATGTTTATAAACGCGATACTTCGTTTAAAATTTTTTTTAATTAAGTATATGTCTATTCTGGAATGTATACCCAATTTTAGTGAAGGGAATAACACGGATGTTTTAAAAAATATTGCTCAGGCAATTGAAGTCGTTCCCGATGTTTATTTGCTGCATCAAGATACCAGTGCTTCTGCAAACAGAACGGTATTTACTTTTGCCGGTGCTCCTGCGGCTGTTATAGAAGCTGCTTTTCAGGCAATTAAAGTTGCAAAAGAACAAATTGATATGCGCCTTCAAAAAGGAGCGCATCCTCGCATTGGCGCTACAGATGTTTGTCCGCTTGTGCCCTTGCAAGATCTCAGCATGCAAGATGCTATCTACTATGCTGATGTTTTAGCTAAACGCGTTGGGGAAGCATTAGCGATTCCTGTTTTTTTATATGAGCACTCTCAAGAGCGAACGTATAGAAATAGATTACCGCAAATTAGAAGTGGTCAATACGAACAGTTCAAAATTAAAATGACCGACCCAGCTTGGCAGCCTGATTACGGACCTCATATCTTTATGGAATCTAGCGGAGCTACCGTTATTGGTGCAAGAGCATTGTTAGTTGCATTTAATATTTCATTGGATACTAAAGATGCGCAAGTAGCGCAGCAAATTGCAAACGAAATTAGATCGATTGGTTATGTGAATGAAAAAGGGGAGCGTATAGCAGGCTTGCTACCTAAATTGCGGGCTATAGGCTGGTATTCGAGTGATTTTAATTGTGCTCAAGTGTCTATGAATCTGTTGGATTATCAAAAAACAAGTCCTTTGCAAGTATGGCAAAATTGTTCAGCAATTGCTTCGAAATATAATGTAAAATTAATAGGCAGTGAACTGATTGGCTTAATGCCAGAAAGTTGTTTGTTAGAAGCCGGCATGCATGCTGTAAGCAAGGCGGCTACAAATAAAAATGAACTATTAAATGCGGGTATTGCTTATTTAAAATTAGACCAAGTTAAACCATTTAATGCCCAAGAGAAAATTCTGGAATATGCACTCTTAGCTAAGTTGCCCCAATATTGATATTAATTACGTAAATTGCCTAATGTTTGCACCTGCAATTTCGATATTAAAATATTTACTTTTCCCTTTTACCTTACTCTATTCTTGTGTTATTGCCATTCGTAATTTCTTATACAATAGAGGCATCTTAGATTCGGTTTCCTTTTCTATACCAGTTATTTCGGTGGGTAATTTATCTGTCGGCGGCACAGGCAAGACTCCGCATGTAGAATATCTTATTCAATTATTGCAATATCAATACAAGGTAGCCACTATGAGTAGAGGCTATAAACGAACAACTCGAGGTTTTATGTTGGCAAATGAAAAAAGCAGCTTCCGAACTATTGGAGATGAACCTATGCAATTTTATAGCAAATTTCCTGATGCCTATGTAAGTGTTGCAGAAGACCGAATGATTGGTATTCCTTCTTTATTGCAAGCTGCTACGGATACCGATATTATTATTTTAGATGATGCTTTTCAACATCG
>CAIWHF010000202.1 GCA_903912405.1 uncultured Bacteroidota bacterium
ATATCGCCACTAGCCAAAGAATTGTTTACGGAAAATTTATTGCATAATTTGCCAATTCGATTTAATCCAGAGAGAGCGAAAGCTAGTCTGCCATTTTCAGAGCTTGCAGATGCACTAGAAGCATTAAATGAGTCGAGATCTAAAAAAAGTTTGCAGATTCAAATATTAAAAACTTTATTTTCGAGGATAATAGAAGTAGCAGGTCCAGATAACGCCACCCTGGAAATGTATCTCGTATTAAAAATGTTAATGCCTGCAGAAGACCACGAGTCAGTATATGGCATGAAAACAAATAGAATTATGCGATGTATGAGTACTGTTATGGATAAATTAGGGAGGCCAGAAGCAGGCGCATTACTTAAGCAATGGTTAACTAATCCGCAAGCTCAAATGAGTATTATGGGTAAAGGAATAGTATCTATGCCAGAATTGGTGATAGCATCTCAGTGTGCAAAAATAAGTGGTAATGGTAGTAGCGTAGTAGCAAAGCCTTCACCGGTAACATTACAAGATATAGCAGCATTATGTAAAACGTTAACTACAGCATACTTAACAATGAGTTTTCAAACCCCTGGAGCCGAAACATCTCAAGTTGAAAGTTTATTTCAAGTTTTAGGATACAATTTATCCTTTAAAGAGTGGACACTTTTAACTCGCATATTACTAAAACAAGTATCTGTAGGAGTGGGAAAAGCCACAGTTTTATCAGTTATACCTAATGGTAGCTATAGTTTCTCTAGACAACATGACTTAGGACTATTGGCTGAAATGTCAACGTCAGCTATGCTGTATGGTAGAAAGTCACCTATAGTTTGCGGGATTCCATTCATTCCCATGGCATGTGACTCGTTGAAATCTCCTTATCTCCTCCGTTGGCTATTTTCAAAAGAAGAATTGTTAAGCAAGCCTATATCACCTGTAAATGGTAGATTAATCATATTAGGTGATGGTAAATGGTGTGTACCAGTCAATGCATCACAAAAATCAAAGTTTGTAAATTTAGCCAACGATTTAATTCTTCAAAAACCTACCAGCAAAAAACATTTTCTTCTTTTACGTGAATTTCAACATAATGGGCTAATAAATGGATCTGAGATTCAAGGTATGGTATTGCACTACACTTTATCTGAAGAAGAAAATGGTAATACTTTCGTGATGCTGTTGAGAGCATTGTCAGATGCAAAAGTTCAAAATATAGAATTGGTTGACGTGTATGATCAATACCTCGTTCAAGCTAAACAGGACGATGAAGATTTTTTCAAAAATGTAAATATGATTGAATCAACGCTTCAGTCCATTATTGCTGTAGATCAACAATTACCTGAAAAATTGAAAGATAAATTGAAAGTTATTATTTCAATTAAAAAAAATAACAAGGGTAATAAAGCTTCTGCTAATTTTACTAGTTTACGTCAACAAAATGCAAAACCCAAATCTAAAGCATTAAATAAATTGGCTGAATCTATTGCAGCTAAAAATACAAATTTAAAAAATATCATTAAACAGTCATCAGCAGCAACAAAAAACCAAGTATATGATGAAGAATCAATGGAGGAAAGTATTATAGCGCAATTAAAATACGACGGTGATAGAATTCAAGCACACATATCCAAAATAGGTGATAATGATTTACAGGTGAAGTTATATACCAAATGGGGGAAAAATGTATCTGAAATGTACAGTAATGTGAGGGATGAATTGCAAGGTTGTCTGCAGTTGGCACAGCATGCACCGTGTATTTTAGATGGAGAATTAATCGTTATAGATTCATCAACGGAAAATCCATTACCTTGGTGCAGTGAAAAATGGAAACATAATGTGTATGGTAAACCTACATTACAATTAAGCGAATTTTTAGCTGAACGGAGTGGTGATGTTACTACTAGTAGTAGTGACCCTGTAATTTCTCTCGTTTACGATGGATACAGTGGCGGTGAGGCAACAGTAAATAACAGCAGCACGGGCTGGTACCTGGATGCATCCCACGTAGTCAGCACAGGCTACTTTGCAGTATTATCCAACCGTTTGAAGGCCGAAGA
>CAIWHF010000203.1 GCA_903912405.1 uncultured Bacteroidota bacterium
GAAAATAAATATGATTATATATTTGATGCTTCTGGTGGTGCAATTTTATTTGCTAAAGATAGCGACAATGTTTTGTCTCTTGTAAAAACTAAATTAGGAATTAAATAAGTTTTAATAACCAAACTAAAAAACCGAGTAGCGAACTACTCGGTTTTTTTGTTTTTAACAAGGTGTCATTTGACTAGTCTTGTTTTTCAGGTCTCATTTGAGGGAATAACAATACATCTTGAATAGATACTTGTCCCGTCAAGAGCATTGCTAATCGTTCGATGCCGATACCAATACCCGCTGTTGGCGGCATGCCATATTCTAAGGCTCTCAAGAAATCATAATCAATAAACATCGCTTCATCGTCGCCGCGCTCTTGTAATTTTACTTGCTCTTCAAAACGATTTCTTTGATCTATAGGATCATTAAGCTCACTATCTGCATTGGCAATTTCTTTGCCGTTAATCATTAATTCAAATCGCTCTACAAGTCCTTCTTTACTTCTGTGTTTTTTTGTAAGTGGACTCATTTCTACCGGATAGTCGGTAATGAAAGTTGGTTGAATGTAGGTATGCTCACATTTGCTACCAAAAATTTCATCAATTAATTTCCCTTTACCCATACTATTATCTACAGGTATGTGCAGTGCTTTACATACTTCTCTTAGCCCTTCTTCATCCATATTGCTAACGTCATAGCCTGTATGTGTTTTTATGGCTTCAAAAATTGGTACACGCGCATAAGGTGCTTTAAAATTAATTTCTTTGTCGCCTACTAATACGCTAGTGCTACCGTTAGTAGCCATAGCTGTTTGTTCCAGTAATTGTTCTGTTGTCTCCATCATCCACAAATAATCTTTGTAGGCAACATAAAATTCTAAGATCGTAAATTCTGGATTGTGTGTTCTATCCATACCTTCATTACGGAAATTGCGGCTAAACTCATATACCCATTCAAAACCACCAACAATGAGTCGTTTTAAATAAAGTTCATTTGCTATACGCATATACAAGGGAATGTCTAGCGCATTATGATGGGTGATAAATGGACGTGCAGTAGCACCTCCAGGTATTTGTTGTAATACAGGCGTGTCTACTTCTAATCCACCACGCTCATTTAAAAATGCACGAATTGCATTTTTCATTTTGGTGATTTTTACAAACGTATCTCTCACACCTGGATTAACAATAAGATCAGCATAGCGCTGACGATATTTAAATTCTAAATCACTTACTGCATCAAATACTTCTCCTTCTTTTTCTTTAACAACAGGAAGTGGATGAAGTGATTTAGTAAGTAACGTAAAGGAAGTAGCATGAATAGATGTTTCACCGGTTTTGGTGGTAAATACATATCCTTTGATACCAATTATATCGCCTAAATCTATGAGCTTTTTCCATAAGTTGTCATACAAAATCTTGTCTTCGCCCGGACAAATATCGTCTCGTCTAATGTAAGCTTGAATTCTGCCAGAAGCATCTTGTAATAAAGCAAAATTTGCCTTACCCATGTCTCTAACGCTCATGATTCTACCAGCTATTGACACATTCGCAAAAGCATCTTTGGTAGTTTCATTAAACTGATCCTTAATTTCTTTTGCTGTATGAGTGATTTCAAATAAAGGAGCAGGGAATGGGTCAATACCCATTGCTTCTATTTCTTTTAATTTCTCTCTTCTTAATAGTTCTTGTTCACTTAATGGAGCGTGCATAGGTTTTATTTGTGATTTGTTGCAAAAATAAACTATTTGATTGAATATACTTATTAGAATTGTTGCATTCTGTAAAGGGCGCCATAGTCTCCGCCAATTAATAAGTCGCCGTTAGCGCAAGGGCTAATAAATCGGAATGTTGTATTGGGAAAATCGGCTATTGGTTTCCAATTATGACCTCCGTCTGCAGTATACAATACTATACCCCCTTCACCTACTGCATACCCTTTCCTGCTATTGGCAAAATAGATAGCTAGTAAACGATAGCTTTTTTCTTGGAGTGCATTGCCATTTCTAAGACACTCCCAACGATTGCCACCGTCTATGGTATGATATATACTGCCATTATACCCGCAAGTGAAATATTCATTTTCATTGAGGGCGCAAATTGATTTGAAATTATCATTCTTAATAGACTGTGTTTCCCAAGTATGTCCATAGTCAATACTTTTCATAAATACGCCATAGCCAGCAACTAAAAGCATTCCATCTCCTAAGTCCTTTAAGTCGTTACACTCAAAATTGTATAGGAAATTGTTAAGAATGTTGCCATTGCTATCTATTGCACTTATAATACCTTGGTCAAAACTAACGCCACCTATTGCTATAAGTAAATTACTTTTTATGGGTAATACTTTTTTATAGGGTTGCCAATTATTTATTTGTAAATAATCCCAATGAACACGGTCGAAAGACTTTACTAATTTGGCATCGAAAGCCATAGCCCAAATACAATTATTTAACCCTTTAGCAACACCATAAACCGCTTTGGGGATATTGGCAGTAGCAGCAAGCTGAAAATTAAATCCACTATCCTTAGACCAAAGTATAACGGATCTGAGAAAACGATCGCCGCCCACTACTATTAGTTCACTGTCATTAAATAATTGAGCAGCATACAAGGGATCTGTTGTGTGCGTTTCTACTTTTGTTAAACGAATAGGAGCTAGCGTATCTTTTTTACAAGACACCAAGCAGGAAAGCAATAAAAGAGAAAAGCCGGCAATTGATTTCATATTGCTTTATGCAATTAAAGAAAGTAACACTACATTTTCTATATGGTGGGTATGTGGGAACATATCTACCGGTTGCACTTTTTCAATTTTATATAGGGTAGTAAGGCTTTGTAAATCTCTTGCTTGTGTAGCTGGATTGCAACTTACATAGACGATTTTAGGTGATTTTATTTGTAATAATTGATCGATAAGTGCGGGGTGCATTCCCGCTCTTGGCGGATCAGTAATAATTACATCCGGGAAACCATTTTTTTCAAAAAATGCTTCATTTATTAGCTTAGCCGTATCGCCTGTATAAAAATGACAATTAGAAAGCTTATTCCAAGCAGCATTTTCTTTTGCGTCTAAAATAGCATCTTCAACAGCTTCTATGCCAACAATATTCTTTGCTTTATCTGACAGAAATATACCTATGCTTCCGGTTCCGCAATATAAATCATATACGGTTTCAGATCCAGATAAATTGGCAAATGCTTTTACTACTTTATAAAGATTCTCGGCCTGGTAAGTATTGGTTTGAAAAAAAGATTTAGGAGAGATCTTAAATTTAAAACGTTCTAGGGTTTCTTCTATAAAACCTTTCCCATAATAAGTAATTACAGGCATATCATAAATCGTATCATTTACTTTTGGGTTGATTGTATAATGAAGTGATGTAATATTGGGAACGGTTGCTATAATAAAATCTAAAAGTTTTATGCGAGCCGCTTCTTGGTCGTGTTTGAAGATTACATTTACCAATAATTCATTCGTTCTGGTAATTCGAATAATAATATTTCGCAACCAACCAGCTTGCGCTTTAAAGTCGTAAAATTCTAATTGCTGTTCTTTGCAATAGTTTTTTAGAGCTGTTAAAAGGGTATTGGTAGGTTCTGCTTGCAAATAGCATTGGTCTAAAGGAACTACCTTGTCGAACAAGCCCGGCGCATGAAAACCCATTGCCGGTTCTAGTTCAAATGGGGTGTCATTAGCTAGTTTTAGTTCTTCTGTAGTTCTGTATCTGTGCTTGGAGAATGTAAATTCAATTTTATTTCTATAATAGGTTTGAATTGGGCTTCCGAGAATTGGCAATACGGGTGGTAAGCTCAATTGGCCAATTCTTGTTAGTTGGTCTATTACTTGTTGTTGCTTGTATTGAATTTGTAATTCATAGGGTAGCATTTGCCACTTGCAACCACCACAAACGCCAAAATGGCTGCAAAATGCAGGAATGCGGTTGGGAGATGGTGCTACTAAAGCCGTAATTTTTGCCTCTGCCCATGATTTCTTGTCTTTTACTACTCTAACATGTACGATGTCGCCTGGAATAGCATTTTCAACAAAGAGTACTTTGCCATCTTCAAGTTTGCCAATACTCTTGCCTTCAGCTGCATAGGCTGAAATTTCAAGGTTTTCGTAGGATTGTTTCTTTCTTCTAGACAAGGAATGGGATTTAATTCGTTAACAAGATGCAAATTTACATGCTAAGTATTGCAATTAGACTATCTTGTGGATTATTTTTGTGAATAAACACAACTAATTTTATATTTTGCATGTCTAAAAGGAGTAAAATCGGTAATACTATGAAACAATTTTTATGTGCACTCAGTGCATTCGTACTTTTTCAAACAACAGCTCTATTTGCAAAGGATGGATATAAGATCAAAATTAAGTTCACCGATGTTACGGATTCTACTGTTTTCTTAGCTCATTATTATGGCAAGCCCTTACCTACTATATACAAAACAGATTCTGCAGTACTTGATAAAAATGGATTTGCAATACTACAGAGCGATAAAGAAACCTTAGGCGGAATTTATATCTTATTGTTATCAGATAAAAAAACGTATCTAGAGTTTTTATTGAACAATGGCGATGATTTTGAAATGACAATTACAACCTCCAAATTACCATTAGGTGTAAATTTCAAAAACTCCCCTGAAAACGATGGTTTTATTGGTTATTTGAAATTCTTAAATGATTTTGGCACTAAGCAACAAGTTTTAACTAATCAGTTTAACAATGCAAAAAATCCTTCGGATAGTATTGCTTCAAGAAATAAATTAGTGGCTCATGCAAAATCACTTTCTGATTATAGAAAAGATTATGTTGTTCAGCACCCTAAAGCGTTATTGACTTCTATTTTTAATGGCTTAGAAGTACCTGTGGTGCCGGAGAAAGGAGATGTCTTACCAAATGGTAAAAAAGATTCCAATTTCGCATATAATTATTATAAAGCTCATTATTGGGATCATTTTAATTTTAAAGATGATCGTATTATTCATACGCCTTTGTATGATGCAAAGATTGAAGAGTATATGAATAAATTGGTATTGCCTATTCCGGATAGCGTTATTAAAGAAGGAGATGCATTATTAGCCAAAGCAAGAGGTACTAAAGAAGTATTTAAATATACCCTTTGGTGGTTGACACATAATGCTGAATCAAGTAAAATTATGGGTATGGATGTAGTTTTTGTCCATTTAGTAGAGAACTATTATATGAAAGGAGATGCCACTTGGTTGTCGAGAGAGGAGTTAAATAAATATTTTGAGCGTGCTTCAAAAATTGCTCCAAATTTAATTGGGAATGTAGCGCCAGAAATTGCAATGGAAGATCTTAATAAAGTGAAATATACCTTAAGCGGTGTAAAAGCTAAATATACGTTGTTGATTTTCTGGGATCCTACATGCGGTCACTGCACTAAAGAGATACCAGCAGTAGATTCGGTATTAAAATCTTCTTTGAAA
>CAIWHF010000204.1 GCA_903912405.1 uncultured Bacteroidota bacterium
ATTCTATCCATTGAACTACGAGACCATTTATTAGGGTGCTTATTTCCAACGTAGTGTTTTGATAAGATGCTCAATATCTTTACTTAAAAATGCTACCATTGGTTGTAAAGAATCGGCATTGGGGGTAACATTAAAATAGAGTGCGCCTCTTAGGTAATGTTTATTAGAATCGGTAGCGAAAAATTGAATAGCTGAAGCGGCATTGCCACCCACATCATAATAAACCCCATGCACATGGGCGCTGTCATTATGAAACTCGGGCTCGTTAATATAATCTGCTTTCTTGGTATGCACAAAAGATAGTTCATGCGCATCATTTAAAAGTTTTTCTAAATCCCCGGCATCTTTCATGGTTTTGTATGACAAATAAATACTAGCATTCCATTGAGGAAAATCTACATTAATCCAATAATCAATACCATTCTTATCCTTCATAAACTTAGTCATTGTGGTGTCTTTTAGTATAGTACCATAACTTGGGTATTCGAATTGATAAGGAAAGCCAGCTTTGTTAAATAGCGTATATGCGTGTTTAGGGAGTGCTATAGCATAATATCCACGTGGCTTGGGCGTAAATACTTTGGGTTTGCAGCTTAGCATTCCTATGGTGCTTATTAAGAGTAGCGATGTAACTAATTTCATGGTTCAAAAGTACTTTTTTTTACGCATATTCGAAATGCTTTATTATTTAATGGAGTTGCTTTTTTTTACTAACTTTGTGGCAATTAAAACGATCTCATGCAACAAGATACTCCTCAAGATCCACAATTAAATATCGAAATAAGTGAAGAAATGGCTGATGGTAGCTATGCTAATTTAGCGATCATTACGCATTCCTTTGCAGAATTTGTATTTGACTTCGTGAATGTGATGCCAAATGCACCTAAGTCTAAAGTAAAAGCACGTGTGATTATGACACCGCAGCATGCAAAACGATTAATGAGAGCATTAGTTGATAATGTAAAAAATTTTGAGGCTAATCATGGTCCAATTAAAGATGGAGAAATGATGAACCTTCCTTTTAACTTTGGCGGACCTAAAGCGGAAGCCTAATATTAAAGCTATGTTAGATAAAATATTGATTTTAGATTTTGGTTCTCAATATACACAGCTTATTGCTCGTAGTATTAGAGAATTGAATGTGTATTGCGAAATACAACCCTGCACCAAGCCAATTGATTATTCAAGTGCTATCAAAGGCGTTATCTTATCGGGTAGTCCATATTCTGTAAACGATGAATTTGCGCCTAAGCCAGATGTATTAGCTATTGCTGCCAAAGTACCTGTTTTAGGTGTGTGTTATGGTGCGCAATTAATAGCGCAATCTACAGGTGGCGTAGTAGGCAAATCGGCACATAGAGAATATGGTCGTGCTCACTTAGACAATATAATTACAGATACTTTGTTTGCTGCAATAGAAAATGGGTCGCAAGTATGGATGAGTCATTCCGATTCTGTAAAAGAATTGCCAACCAATTTAAATTGCATTGCTACTACGGCAAGTATACCAGTTGCTGCATTTAAAGCTGCAGATGGATTTACAACATTTCCTATGTATGGCATTCAATTCCATCCAGAGGTTACACATAGTGAACAAGGTAAAACACTCATCAAAAACTTTGTGGTGGGTATTTGTGCCTGTCAACAAAATTGGACACCCGACGGATTCATTGAAACTACC
>CAIWHF010000205.1 GCA_903912405.1 uncultured Bacteroidota bacterium
ATTTTTTAAAAAATTAGGAATTACATCGAATAGGCTTCGATGGATCAATACTATGCAACACCCTTAAAGTAAGGAGTTGGAAAATGTATAAAAAGGATTAACACTATAAGGCCCTTGGGGGTTTGAGCAGACAATTGCTAAAAGAAAAGGTGTACTGCTTATCGTAAAAAATAATCGGCTTTTTTAAAATAGAAAAAGGATTGTTTAAAGTAGTTTGATTGGCGGGCAATAAAAATTCCAGTATTGCTATTTTATCAATTTTTGCGGGTACTGATGGTTTGCAAGGTGAATCTTGTTCTAGTTGTTGCATTTTTTTTCGGAGTTGACATTTCCAATTACAATGCATTTTTGGTTTATTTCTATTTTCACATAGTTTCTGAGCGATATAGGTTTTGTTGACTTGATACCAGGCCAATACAAACAATTTGCCTATCGACTGAAAGCCGATTCCAACAATCAAAAGAAAAACGATTAATTTATTCATAACGCACTACCAACAAATA
The DNA here is from genome assembly GCA_903912405.1 of uncultured Bacteroidota bacterium. Lineage (GTDB taxonomy): Bacteria > Bacteroidota > Bacteroidia > Chitinophagales > Chitinophagaceae > CAIWHF01. The sequence goes on from CAIWHF010000205.1 coordinate 504, forward strand.
TTAGACGACCATTAAAATGAAATCTCCCACTTGTTTCTACTGCAAAGTTAATTATAGCAATCGATTATATAATCTGATATTAGTCAGTAAAAATGTAGGAACTAAGAAAAGAGTCAAATTGTTATTTGCAGTACATACAAAGACAATAATTAACTAGTCGTTGATAAGATAAACTTGAAGAATAATAATATTTATGAGTGACACCCTCCTATAAGCTGTCATCCTGAGCCTGCGAAGGATCTCACGCAGGATTCGTCTGTCGTTGCTCGTCTGTCGTTGCTCGTTATTCGTCTTTCGTTTATGAGAGCAGCTCACTCCTGCAAGCTGTCATCCTGAGCCTGCGAAGGATCTCACACAGGATTCGTCATAGCCAATTTTTCAGTAAGAAGTTTCGTATGCATGGCTTTCGTATATTTACGATATAATTAATTGGCTTATGAACGCTTTACGAAAAGCACTATTGCTTGCTAGCACCCATTGTTTAATGACTAGCGCTAGCCTAGCGCAGCAATCCTACAAAGACATTGCTCCCATCCTGATCAACAATTGCACCGGCTGTCATCATAATGGAGGCATTGCTTTTTCTTTAGGAAACTATAGTGCTGTGGTAGCCAATAATGTATCCGTGAAATATGATTTGTTAAGCAACAAAATGCCTCCCTGGCCAGCCGACCCAAATTACAAACACTATGTGCATGAACGTGTCATCAGTATGGCCGATAAGAATGCTATTATCAATTGGATAAATAATGGCATGCAAGCAGGTGATACTAGTTTAGCGCCACCACTTCCTAATTATGGGGCTTATCAATTAAACGGCACACCCGATTTAATCATCAATGTACCTAAGTTTACAAGCACCGCCACCACTGCCGATCATTATTACTGTCTTAATGTACCCGCTGGGATTTTACAAGATCGATATATTCGTGCCTTTGAATTTGTTCCTGGCAATGCAGCATTAATTCACCACGCCGTTATCACTATCGACACCTTGGGCACAGCCGTAAATGACTTGTCTGGTGGGTGCTATAATTTTCAAGGGCAAATCAATATTGGTGATTTTGCACCGGGCATGGGACCTACCGTTTTACCAGGTGTTAGTCCTGCCAAGTTTGGATTTAAATTAAAAGCGGGCTCCAAATTTTCATTCCAAATTCATGTACCAGAAAATACAGCAGGTGAGCAAGATAGTTCTCAATTACGTATTTATTTTTACCCTGTGGGCACAACAGGTATTCGTGATATTTATTTCCAAACCGTATTGCAAAATTGGAATTTCACGGTACCGGCCAACGGCACTCGAGTAGTTACGCAGCAATACCCAAGTGGCGCCGCAGGCTTGCCTATTAATATTTCTTTATATGGGGCTTTCCCTCATTCTCACAAAACGTGTACGTCTATTCTTAATTACGCGTTTAAAGGAACAGATACGATACCCTTAATCAATATACCCTCTTGGGATTTTCATTGGCAAGGACAATACGTTTTTAAATCGATGGTGAAAGTGCCAAGCACTTATCGATTATTTGCAAAGCACTTTTTTGACAATACGGTTAACAACCCCAATACACCCGACCCTAATCAAACTGTATTCGTAGGAACCAGTACTACCAACGAAATGTTGTTTGATAGCTATTTATATACTTATTATCAAACAGGCGACGAAAGCATAAATATTGACAGCCTGCTCAGTAATGACCCTTTATTAGTAAGCACCAAGGTTCCAACACTTACACATGCAGAAAGCCCCTTGCAGGTGTTCCCTAATCCTTGTAGTGGCCTATTTCAAGTAGCTAGCGAACAAGCTAAGCTAAGCATTAAAGTGTATAATACATTCGGACAATTAGTAAACACTAGTAACGAAAAACAAGTAGATCTGAGCAATGCGCCAAATGGTATTTATTTTATTGTAGTATATAATTCAGAGCAAACTTATTTAGGCAGCGCACGACTGATTAAGGAGTAATTGAGGTTGAGGACGAGGTTGAGGATAAGGTTGAGGTTAAGGACGAGGTTGAGTTAGAGTGATTAACGATGCGGGAAGTATGATTTTACAAATTGACTATCAACTAGAATGCTTGTAGTGAAATAGCAATAAAAAAGCCCCCAATTTGGGAGCTTAGTGCCTCAGGCGGGAACAACTTTTTCTCTAAAAATAATACCCACATTGACTTTTAAAAACCTAAGGTACAATAGGGGGACAAAAAATCAACAACTAATCAAAAGGAACAGAAGGCAACTCGTCTGAAATCTTAGTTTCTGCATTTGATTTTGAAGCATTTTTACTGTCTAAGTTCAATTTATCTTTTTTTCTGATTGCTTTCAAAA
>CAIWHF010000206.1 GCA_903912405.1 uncultured Bacteroidota bacterium
ACTTAAAGAACGTTTTATATTAAAAATCAAAGACTTGTTGAGGAAGATTCACTTTTTTTATTTAGTTATTTTATGCACATTTTCAATTTGCATTGAGCCAATTGCTGCTCAGTACAAAAAGCCATTGGATGTAAAGAAAACTAATGTCAGCAAGTTAGATTGTATTAAAAATCAACGCGCACTTACGATCAAACTACTTGATGCACAGCGCAAAAGGAGAACAGACAGCCTTGCTAAAATACAACGCTATAAATTAAGCAAACACTATAAAGATAGCGTAAATAAAAAAAGACTTCAAAGGACAGATAGCATTAAACAATTTCGATTTGCTATTTTGGATGCTCAGAAGCAAGCTCGTTTAAGAAAATTAGACAGTATTAATTTATTAAGAAATCCTAATTATAAGCCTCAAGCTAGGCCTTTACCTAATACTAAACAAGCCAATAATAAAATTAATTTATCTAAAAATAACAAACGTTATAATGACAGTCTCTTGCTGATGCAAACTAGCATTGGGAATAAGACAACTAAAAAAAGACTCAGTAAAGCAGATAGCTTACAAAATGTTAGAAAGTTATTATTAACAGAAAAAGCTGCTCAAAGAAAAGCTCAAATGGATAGCATTGCTGCTATTAGAAAACAAAAGGCAGACTCCATACTTCAAGTTAAAAAGTCGAAAAATGAGCAGTTGGAGGAAGTGAAGAAAAGGAAAGAGAATATTGCTAAATCTAATGAGAAAAAAAGTGAAGATAAATTTAAGTTGTCTTTAGAATTAAAAATTCAGAAAAAAAGGGAACTTTTTTCAAATGAAAATATGTTGAAAAAGGGCTGGTATTTTCCAAGAAATTTTATTCAGAATTTATTTACCCGTTTTAATTATCATTTTAATGCCCAAAAGAAAATAACAGAAGCAAGGGCAAATATGGACAGGTTATACGTTGATAAATTTGATACGCTCATTAACTTGTTTACCTACCTGCCAAAAGATTCCACCATATATGGAGCTGATATGGATTCCATAATTCGAAAGGCGTCGTTGGGCATTCAAATTCATGACCCTAGAACCAAATGGGCCGATGATTTATATTTTTTAATGGGACAAGCCTATTATTACAAAGGGGATTATGAAAACGCCATTGCTGCGTTTCGATATGCAATGCTTGTGCAAGATATGTATCCTACTAAAGGAGCTGCCAAACAAGTAAGTGATAAATTATCTGTTGTAAAAAATAAAAAGAAAGGTCCACTAGGTTGGTTTGCTCATAAGCCGGTTAAAAATGATGCTATTCTATGGTTGTGTAGAACATTGGTAGAAAATAAAAAATATGGTGAAGCAGAATCTGTGTTAGACCTATTAGAATCGGATAAGAAAACAGATCGATTTATGAAAGGCAAGGTAGCCTTAGAACATGCCTATTTAGCCACAAAAGATGAAGATTTTGTGTTGGCTTCTGAATCACTAACTAAAGTTGTAGCCACTAAAAAGATGCCTAAAGTTATTAAATTGAGGGCTTCTTTTCTTTTAGCTCAATTGTTATTTTCACAACATGCATATGATAAAGCAGAGCGTGCTTATGCTGCCGCATTGAACTATC
>CAIWHF010000207.1 GCA_903912405.1 uncultured Bacteroidota bacterium
ACCAATTAATAATTGTATATCACATAAAATCATAAAAAGCAAATTTGCTTTTTGGGTGCTTTTTTCAAAAGCAGCATTAGCGCGCCAAGCCGTCCAAATTTTATAGAGCGTATATAATGCAGCAACTAAAACTGCGTATCTAAGAAAACTATGTAGATGAATCATAAATAAATTTTGCACAAAATAATAAATTAAATGCTACTTCATGGCATTTTTATTCAAGTCATTTCTATATACTTGAATAAAAGATTGCAAATGTCTTAAAAGCGAATCGCTCTGCTTATGTTGAATAGGCTTTAGGCAAGTACTATCCGTACTTTTATCAAAAAGATATTGATCGCTCTCTTGAATCCATTTTAAAACGAAATCGTTTTCAATCCACACATATTGTTGATTGAAATAAGCAATGGCAAAAGGATGAGAAGGATGGAAAATAGAATTACCTAAGGCATAAAATGGTTTGGGATAATGCAGATAATCTAGCACACTAGGGAGAATATCAATTTGCTGGGTAACTGCAGAAACCTGACCCTTTAAATGGGCATCATTGGGTGCATAATATAAAATTGGGATACTATACTGACCAATTTCTGATCGATAGTAAGGATGCGCACTTAAGGGAGAAGTATGATCGGCAGTAATAACAAACAAGGTATTTGCATACCACGATTGTTGAGCCGCTGCTTCAAAAAATTGTCTTAATGCAAAATCGGTATAGGCTATGGCCTGATGGGCTGGAAGCAAACCTACGGGCAGTTTGTTTTTTAACGAATCGGGAACCGCATAGGGTGGGTGTGAACTTAAGGTAAAAACACCGCTAATAAAGGGTTGTTTTACGTTATTTAGTTCTTTTACTACGCGTTGCAGAAAAGGCGCATCCCATATACCCCAATTTCCATCATAGTCGGCTTCATGATCATACTCTGTTCTACCAAAATACTTTTGAAATCCGGCAGCAGCTGTATATACATCAAAACTCATAGTGCCATTGGTACCCCCATGAAAGAAATAAGATGTATATCCGTAAGGTGATAATAAATTAGCAAATGATGGCATCGTATTGGTACTATAAGGCGAAACGGGAATAGCCTCATCCATCAAAGAGGGCATACCTGACAACACTGCTGGAATGCCTTCTGCCGAATGCAATCCATTAGCAAAGGCATTATTACAAAGCAAGCCTTGTTGCATAAGGGAATCTAGAAAAGGCGTATAGCTAGGTGATATTCCTAAGGAGGTAAACTCTTTAGAAAAGCTTTCTAACATTATAACTACCACATTCATTTTTTTAAAACTACCAGACGCATAATTTTTATGCGTATTGACGTCTGCTTGTGCAACAGCTATATGCCTATAAGCAGGTGTTTCTAAAAATTGATTTTGTAACGTAGTAATAATACTAAAAGGTGTATTGATCACCAAAGGCACCTCTTTATTATCAACTACTTGCACCGCATTGCGCACACCAATGGGCACGTATTGCAAACCGCCTCTTATAGCTATTATAGCTATACCGCTTATCCAAACTAGATGAAAAGCAATATGCAAAATCTTTTGATAAACCGATGTATCAACAAGGGGCACTAGTGCCTTTGTCCATCGATTATTTATTTTATAAAATACATTGACTATAGCTATATAAGCAACAAGAATATACCAATAGTCTTTAAATAAACCGGGGAGAATGGATAACGAATCGCCTTTGCGCGTGAAAAATAAAAGCACATCAGCGGTAGCTCTTTTAAAATTAAATTTAAAATAAATCCAATCCGAAAATTCAAATGCAAAGGCTATGCTATTAATGGTAATAAACAAATAAAATGCATACCTAAACCAAGAAGGATTTCTATGCAAAAACAAAATACCTACTATAAAATAGAGGACATTTAGCGCCCATATAGCACTTAGATCGTAGCGAAGTGCATATCCACAGATTTTAAGAAATGACAAACAACTAACATCTTTAAAACTGTTATGATTAATAGTGAAAAACACCACTCTACTTATTGCAAAAATAGCAAGAAGCAAAAGAAGTTGTTTAGTATAAAGTCGAAGTAAGGCTTTCAATACAAAGGAGATTTAACAAATAGACCACTCAGTTGAGTGGTCTATAACGTTAAGGATTAGTTGATATTAGCTGCATCCAGTGGTAGTTCCACAATTAGGACACATATAGCAAGTGCCATTGCGTAAAGTAATATTACCACACTGACGACAAGCTGGTGCATCTGCACTAGTGCCCATTAGCTTTTTAGTGTCGGCACTGTTTACAGCCATAGCTGCGGCAGCTACTGCTTTTGGTGCTACTGCTTTTACGGTTTCGTTGGTAGCAGCCGGTGCTGTAATGCGCACTTGTGATAATTCTTGATTTGCTTGATCTAATTTGCTTACATGCTCAGGATCTAATACATGTACTAAATCATCTCTATCTAAATATTCATATGCTAATACTCTGAAGATATAATCTAATACAGAGGTAGCGCTTTTAATATTTGGATGATCTACCATTCCAGCTGGCTCAAAGCGCGTGAAGATAAATTTATCTACAAACTCTTCTAAAGGTACACCATATTGCAAGCCAACAGATACGGCAACTGCAAAGCTATTTAATAAGCTACGCATCGTTGCTCCTTCCTTAGCCATATCAATAAAGATTTCACCTAAAGTACCATCTTTGTACTCACCTGTGCGTAAGAATAAAGCCTGGCCACCAACTTTACTTTTAATAGTATAGCCATGGCGTTTAGCTGGTAATTGTTTGCGCTCAATAATTCTACTTAATTGACGTTTCAATGTAGTGTCTGGACTATCTTGTACACGCTTGTTTACTTCTTCTAATAATTCATCAATAGTTAATTTTCCTAAATCAACAATATTTGAATTCAGTGCACTTTCTGCAGTTGCAGCGCCTTCGTCTTTTTTCTTTTTATCGCTTTTGTTGCTTAAAGGTTGGCTCAATTTAGAACCATCACGATACAAAGCACATGCTTTCAATCCTAATTCCCAACTTAATTGATAGCAATCTTTAATCTCATCAATTACCGCTTCGTTTGGTAGATTAATGGTTTTAGATATTGCACCAGAGATGAATGGTTGCACGGCAGCCATCATACGAATATGACCGTGTGCATGAATATAGCGTTCGCCTTTTTTACCACATTTGTTGGCACAATCAAAAACAGATAAATGTTCATCTTTCAAGAAAGGTGCCCCTTCAATTGTCATCGTTCCACATACGTAATCGTTTGCTGCATCTATTTCCTCATCTGTGTATCCTAATGATTCTAATAGATTAAAACTCATATCGTAGTATTCTTCTGGCTTAAATCCAAGGCGTTGCAAACACTCTTCACCTAAGTTATATACATTAAATACAAATCCAATTTCAAATGCACTTTCTACTGCTACGTCTAATTTTTTTATTTCCTCAGCAATAAATCCTTTTTCACTCAATGTTTGGTGATTGATAAATGGTGCACCATCGAAGCTTGCATGTCCTTTTGCATATTTTACAATAGCATTTGTTTGCTCTTCGCTGTAGCCTAATTTAGTTAATGCAGTAGGGATCGATTGGTTAATGATTTTGAAATAACCACCACCAGAAAGTTTTTTAAATTTCACTAAAGCGAAATCTGGCTCTATACCAGTAGTATCGCAATCCATTACCAAACCAATTGTTCCAGTAGGCGCAATAACCGTTGCTTGTGCATTTCTATAACCATATTTTTCACCATACATTACAGCATCATCCCATGCTTTGGTAGCTGATTGCAATAAATAATCTGGGCAATATTTAGCATTGATACCTGCTGGTTTAATCTCTAAACCTTCATAAGCATCTGTTGCATCATAAGCAGCTGCACGGTGATTTCTCATGACGCGCAACATATGCTCTCTGTTTTCTTTAAAACGAGGGAAAGCTCCTAAAGCTTGCGCCATCTCTGCTGATGTTTTGTAGGCAATACCATTCATGATAGCAGAAATAGATGCTGCAATAGCACGACCTTCTTCACTGTCATAAGCAATACCACTTACCATCAACATAGATCCTAAATTAGCATAACCTAAGCCTAATGTTCGATAGTCGTAGCTCAACTGTGCTACTTCTGGCGAAGGGAATTGCGCCATTAATACAGAGATTTCTAAAACAACGGTCCATAAACGGGCCATATATTCAAAACCAACTACATCAAAAGTGCTCGTAGCTTCATCGAAGAATCTACGGAGATTTAAAGAAGCCAAATTACATGCCGTATTATCTAAGAACATATACTCAGAGCATGGATTAGAAGCTCTAATAGAACCGCCTTCTGGACAAGTATGCCACTCATTAATGGTTGTATTGTATTGTGTTCCAGGGTCTGCACAACGCCATGCGGAATAAGCAATTTTTTCCCAAAGCTGACGCGCTGGAATTTTCTTCATTACTTTTCCATCACTTCTACCGGTCATTTCCCAATCTTCGTTGTTGGCTAAACGACGGAAAAATTCATTAGGTATACGTACTGAGTTATTTGAATTTTGACCCGATACCGTTTTGTAAGCTTCACCTTCATAATCAGATGCATAACCAGCTGCAATAAGCGCTGCTACTTTCTTTTCTTCTTCTACTTTCCAATCGATGAAGTCGATAATTTCAGGGTGATCTAAATCCAAACACACCATTTTAGCAGCACGACGTGTAGTTCCGCCACTCTTAATAGCACCCGCAGCTCGGTCACCAATTTTTAAGAAGCTCATTAAACCACTTGAAGTACCACCGCCACTTAATTTTTCACCTTCTGCACGGATATTAGAATAGTTGGTACCTACACCAGAACCATATTTAAAAATTCTTGCTTCACGAACCCACAAATCCATAATACCACCTTCGTTTACCAAATCATCATCTACACTCAAGATAAAACATGCATGTGGTTGAGGACGCTCATAAGCATTTTTAGAACGCTCTAAATTTCCTGTAATTGGATCTACGTAAAAGTGACCTTGCGCTTTTCCGTTGATGCCATAACTATTGTACAAACCCGTATTAAACCACTGTGGTGAATTTGGTGCGCAGCTCTGCATCAAAATACTATACACCAACTCATCATAAAAAACTAGTGCATCTTTTTCTGATGCAAAGTAACCATACTGAAAACCCCAAGTTCTCCAGCAGTCCGCTAAACGATGCGCTACTTGTTTTACAGAAGTTTCTCTTCCAAGAGAACCATCTGCCTGAGGAACACCTGCTTTTCTAAAATATTTTTGAGCTAAAATATCGGTAGCAATTTGAGACCAATGCGAAGGCACTTCTACATCTGTCATTTCAAATACTTTTTCTCCGTTTGGATTTCTAATTACCGAGGTTCTATAATCATAGGTAAATTGTTCGTAAGGTGTTTGGCTATCTTTGGTATATTGACGATTAAATGCCAAACCTTTGTTTGTTTTTTGTTTTGCTGCCTTCATAAAATTCTATGGGTTGAGTGGGTTTGTTATTTTTAATGTTCCTTTTTCTAAAAACTAATTTTTAGGAGGAAGTAACGAAATTATCTAAAAGAAAAATTTGATGCAACTAATTTTATTCAGATACCTGTGGATAACATTTTCTTTTCTTTGTAGGCTTGCGTTTGACTTTTTTTAAAAAAA
>CAIWHF010000208.1 GCA_903912405.1 uncultured Bacteroidota bacterium
ACATTAAACCTTCACCGCCTTTGTAGACTTGATTACCTAAAATATTTGAATAATATTCTGGGTTAATCATTGTTCCATTAGCACCTTCAACTAATCCCATACCAGCACCAGTTGGAAATGCAGATGCTAATGGTGCGCCAGATTCTATAAGTGCTGAACTAGGCAATCCCATTGCAGCTTCAAATTCAGCAGCAGTAGTTGGAGCAGCAAGACTAGCAGCAGAACCTGCACCAGTTGCAAGACCTGTTCCAGCACCAGTTGCAGCACCGCCAGCACCTAATGCACCAGCACCTGTACCTAAAGCTGCACCCATTAATGCTGTAGTAAATGGATTTTTGCCTGTAATAGCACCACCCAAAGCACCTACACCAGCACCTATTAAAATTGGAGCAATTGGTAATCCCATATTAAACCACCCTTCCTACAACGTAGCACAATGGTTCTAGGACTGCACGATAGATACGACCTAATATATCACGCTTACCGTTACGCATCTCTTTGTATACGTCTGCTGTGCGATGTCTAGCGATATGTTCTAATGTCTTACGGACAACCTTGTTAGTAAATCCTGTACCTTTAGCATAATCAACTAATGGTAGGAATACCTTATGATAACCCTTCTCAATTGTTTTAGCGTTAGGCATAGATTCTGATTGAAGTAACCATACACGGTTACGGAACGGTGAAGTACCATAGAACTCGTTCATCATTGAGCATACGATCTTACCACCACCAGATTGAGTAGTCTGTGTAACTGAACCTTGAGGTGCGCCATATACAGAACCCAAGAACGTAGATAGCTTACTGTATGGTAGGTTTTGATTGTAATTGAAACGATTAATATCTGCATCAAGTGCTTGTTGTTGATAACCTTCTTGTGCTTGACCAGCCTTCATTAACTGATTGATGTCTGTGTAGTCAGCGTTAGCCAAAGCAGGAGCAGCAGTTGAAGCAGCTTCTTGTCTACCACGTTCTGTATTATAATTCTGAAATGCAAGATCACCATATTTATTTGTTAATGAATTGGCTAATGTGTTACCTGCACGATTGAATAGATTTTCTTGTGCACCAGAACCATAACGACCTGCCTGTGAAGCTGAATTATTTGCTTGGTTAATTGCATCATAATAAGATGTTTGTGCACCCTGTGCAGCACCCTGCATCGCTTGATTAAAGTATGGATTGCTATTTAAATAGTTACCGCTAATCACATCTTGTTGTTGTTGCTGTGCAGCAGGAAGTAAAGGGTTTCCAGCTTTAGCACGGTTAATATCTGCTTGCAATGCTGTTTGAGTTGCAGCAGAAGGACTGATATATGTTTGACCTTTGTAATACTGCGGAGTATTAGATTGATATAGCTTTTGTGCTTCACCTAGACCGTAATTAATATACGGCTTTAATGTAGGATCAATCCCTGTCGTTGATGAAGATGAACCACCACTAGAACCACCACCGCCATAAAATGTAAATGCGTTAGCAAAAAACCAATGTAGTGAACTTAATTTAATCATAACTGTAACTCCCAAACTTTAGGTGTAAATCCTAATATCCTTGCACTCTTTTCCCATCCCTTACGGACTGACGAGAATGTTAATTTATTACAACCACCTTTTTTAGCCATCTCTTTAACTGCTTCAAGTCCATCTAGTACGTCTTGATGATTGCTTGAATATGCAGCCCAGATATGTAACTCTTTTCCATTAGGCTGTAACACCATAAAACCTTGTCCTACTAACCAGAGCATTGCCCTCTGCTCATAGCAATCGCAATATATGTCCTCTGGTAACCACTCTGTATGTCCTTTAGCCCTAATAGCTTCTAGACCTTTTCTTACTTCATCCCAAACTGTTCTTAATTCGTTTGGAGCAATATATTTGATCATTATCCAACTACTATGTATTTAAATGTACGATTAGTTATGATATTGGCTGCATGGCGAATAGTGATAGATCCCTTTGCATTGGTATCTAAATAATAACTAAACCCTGCTGCGTTTGTAGTATTAGGCATTAATAGAACGATAGAATCAAATCCAATTCTCTCATCATTAATTATTGTAGATGTTGCACCGCCAGTAGATATTGTTACTATACCGGTATTGTTGGTCTTACCATTCATTGCATTGTTTACAACCTCTGAAATCTCACGAGGTGTAGCACCAGCATAATTAAGCGTACGAAACATTAACGAGTACCTTGATCTGCAACATTAACATCTAACCCAATAGCTGTTGTCCATAGACCTGTAGGTGTTATATTAAAACGATGATACCTTCCAGATGAACGCAATGGCACTCTGCCATTAGAATCTGTACTTATAGGTGTGCTAAATGTAATTGTGCTATTTAAATTTTTTCTAGATGCAATTGATACATTGCATGAACCATTGTCTATCTGCGGTCTTACTAATGTTACCACAGAATTATACCCTTGTTCTATATCACTTGTAGTTATATTAGCAGTAGATGCAGCACCTGTAAAGGTAGATATATAATTACCTGTTGTTCCACCAAATAAAAATACACCACCAGCCCATAAACGGCTATCTAAAGAAGTACTAATTGAATCCATTGTACCGTATGCATCTAAACCCTCTAATGTGATTGATGCGGTAGAAATTGTACTAATATATTGACAGGTTGTATTAACTTTAGTCCACTTATTAACCTGCCAGTTATAGATCATCATTGATCTAGTTCCAGAGATATTAGGATAGTTCCATACCACTAGCTTTCTGACAGGATCAACTGCTGATGTAATTGTATCAATCTTATTTAAATCCACGTTAGCAAAGAAGTAACGATCAATCTTTTCATTGCCAATAGATGTAACTTGAGTACCATCGCATGAATAAAATCCATTATCAGATAAAAAGTAAGATGTTTTTCCAAATTTTGTTACTGATCCACCAGCTAAACATCCTAAATTTCTTGATATGGTATCAAACTGAAAGAAAAGAGGACTTCCAACATATGACATACGGATAACAGAAGTATCCATAAAAATAAGACCAAACTCACCACCAATCATGCCATTTATATTATTTCCGTCAGCTAAAATTTGAAAATCGGACTGGCTTGTAGAACCAGATACCCAATTAGTTTCATCATTTAAATCAGACCATTGTAATTTAGTAGCATTTACACCATTATCAAGGTATCCAGCAACCACAAAATCA
>CAIWHF010000209.1 GCA_903912405.1 uncultured Bacteroidota bacterium
GAATTTAAAGGCAAACGCGAAGATTGTAATGAAGGTCATTTAGAGATGATTCAAAGTACTTGGGTGTATGAATGGCGCGATAATCAAAATTAAATGAATACAAGAGCACTTTTTGAACCGATCAAGGTTTTCGTTTTTGATGTGGATGGCGTTTTAACAAACGGCACATTATTGGTTACCGAAGAAGGTCATTTGTTGAGAACCATGAATATCAAAGATGGTTATGCATTGCAATTAGCAATTAAAAAGGGTTATCAGATTTGGATCATATCTGGTGGCACTTCCAATGCTGTGGTAAAACGCCTTAGCAAATTAGGCTTAGAAGAGGTGCATATTGCGGTAAAAGATAAAGCCCAATTATTACAAACATTATTAACTAAATATGGCATAGCACCATCGGCGCTGTTGTACATGGGCGATGATATGCCCGATAGAGCAGTTATGCAGCTATGCGGATTAAAAACTTGTCCAGCAGATGCTATCAATGAAATAAAAGCGGTAGCCGATTATATTTCACCCATTAAAGGTGGCGAAGGCTGTGTGCGAGAAGTCATTGAATTTGTTTTGAAACTCAATAACCATTGGGAATAAAAAAAAGCTTGAAGCGTTACTTCAAGCTTTTTTAGGGGTTCTTTTTTTATCCTTTTCTAAGGTATTTGGTAAGAATGACAATGGTTTGTCCTTCTATTTTTCCCTCTATTTGTTCGATATTATCTTTTACTAATCGGATATGTTTCACTACGGTACCTAAGCGGGCATTGAGCGTACTACCCTTCACATCTAATGATTTAGTAAGCACTACCGTATCACCATCTTCTAAAATAGCTCCATTACAATCTCTATGCAAATCTACTTCGCTAGAGTTTTCATGATCGCCACTCGCTTTAGCCCAAGCCATGGTTTCGTCATCAAAGTACATCATATCAATAGCTTCTGCAGCCCATGATTCATTTCTCAATCTATTGAGCATTCTCCATGCTACCACCTGAACGGCAGGCACTTCCGACCACATACTTTCATTTAGACAATTCCAATGCTGAGCATCTAAATCTTCTTTTTTATCCAGTTGTTTTTTGCATTTTTCGCATATATAAAGGCTGTCTTCTGCTCTTCCGGTGCTGTGCGGTGGAATTTCATAAATGCTAAGTCCTTGTGTGACTTTGCAAAGTTCGCATTGTTGTTGGCTTCTGTCTTGTAGTACTTTTTCTGTGCTCATTTATTTTTTTAAGTTAAATTGAAAATTAGAATTTTTCGTAAATAGATCTCAATCGTTTGCGATCCATTTTAGTTTGCCATTCTTTTCCAAGGGCATTCTCCCAAAGTGGAGACATACCTAAAGAAACATCAATCATGGTATCAAATTGTTCATCCGTTAGTCCCTTGCAAATACCTGTTGGAATATCAATATTGTTTTTAATAACCATTTGTTTAAATTCTGCCACGCCTGCTGGATAAAACTCTTCTAAATGATTAAAAACAATACAATTACCAATGCCATGTTTGGTGCCTAGTAAATAACTTAAACCATAGCTAATAGCATGGGCAACACCCACTTGAGAATATGCAATACTCATGCCACCTGCATAAGAGGCCATCATTAATTTTTCATCCGATTCGTCGTCCCATTTATCTTTATGCAAATAAATCTCTTGACAAAGTGCTAATGCCTTCTCTCCGAAAGATCTGCTAAATTCATTGATATAGGTACCTTCTAAAGATTCAATACAATGGATATAACAATCCATACCCGTATAAAAATTCTGATTTCTAGGAACACTTTTAATGAGCGCTGGATCTAAAACGATTTGATCAAATGGAGTAAAATCAGAGTTCATACCTAATTTTCGGGTAGGACCCGTTAATACGCAAGTTCTAGAAACCTCAGCGCCTGTTCCTGAAATAGTTGGTATACCTACTTTATATACAGCTTTGTTTTTTACTAAATCCCAACCTTGATATTCGTGAGCTAAGCCAGGATTGGTCATCATTATAGCTACCGCCGCAGCTAAATCTAAAACCGATCCACCACCAATACCAATAATACCCGATACCGTTCCATAATTGCTTTTAAGTTTAGCTGCAATCGCATCTACGGTAGTTGTTTTGGGTTCGTAACTTACATCGGCAAATAATAGATGATCATGCGCCTGCTTTGGAATACTTGCAATAAAAGCTGCATTATTTTCAAAGTAATGATCTACGATAAATACCATAGGTGCATTACCGATTCTTCTTGGTGCTAGAATTGCATCGAGTTGACTAAAACATCCTCTTCCGTAAACAACATAGTCCACCATTTTAAGGTTCTTAAACTGCATATCTTTTATTTTAAATTGTGTTTGTTCATAAATTCAATAGCTCTATCGATATCTTGAGGGGTATCGATTTCTATGCCCATATAATTAGTAATCGCCATAGCGATACGCATATCATTTTCTAAAAAGCGAAGACATTCTATTTTTTCAATTTTCTCGAGAGGGCTCATCTCCCATTGAGTGAATTGCGCTAGTGCTTCTTTCTTAAAGCCATATACGCCTATGTGCTCATAATAATGAACGGGAGCCTGTGTATCTCTAATAAAAGGAATGGGATTGCGAGAAAAAAGTAATGCGTTGTTAGAAAGTGACAAAGCCACTTTTACAAAATTTGGATCTTGAATATCTTCGTTGCGTTTTAATTCTTGTACCAATGACCCAACTTGAGTAGATGGATTTTGAAAAAGAGCTAATAATTGTTCTAAAGGTTGTTTTTGCACAAAGGGTTCATCACCTTGGATATTGATAAAAATATCGGCATCTAAATGGAGTGCTACTTCAGCTATACGGTCGGTACCGCTTTCATAAGTGCCTTTACTTTTAATAGCTTTACCACCATGATTGATAATCTCGTTGATCAAATCATCGTGATCGGCAACTACTATAACATCA
>CAIWHF010000210.1 GCA_903912405.1 uncultured Bacteroidota bacterium
ATAGTGCTGCCAATCGAAATGTATGCTAGCAATAAAATAGCGACCTTGATGAATATTATATTTATGCTCTTCAAGCAATTTATTTTTTTCTTTCTTCTCTAATTCCTCTAAAATAAATGCTTTTGGCTTTACACTATGTTGTAAATAATAATCGATAGCGATAAATTCTTGAAGTACTATATCTTCCGGATAGGTTTTCAAACAATAGGCTCGTAAGGCTTCGTATTGTTGCGTTAGCGTAAAATGAATGGGTCCGTATGTTTCAATGAAATAAGCGCCTAAGCCACACAAAAAATCGAATATACTATAGTGCTCGTGAATGTATTTAAGCGTATGTAAAGCTCTTTTTTTGTTCCAATACAATTCTAAAACATGCTCTAAATGGGTTATAGATGTTAAGGCTTTAGCACTTAAAAAATTACTTTTAATTAATTGATAAGGTGGTGCGGGATCAAATTCGTATCCATATTGCTCGTAGCGCTCCCTAATGGGTGTGCCTTTAAGAAATTTTAAAAATCCTAATTGAAGCTCGGGTGGATACAAATTGAAAACTTCCTCAAAACTGTATTTGATGTCCTGAAAATAATCGAGTGGCAAGCCTACGATTAAATCCAAGTGCATTTCAATTTTATCTTGCAATTGTCTAATAACGCCAGCAGTTTTATCAAAATTCTGTTTTCTTTTTACTTCTAAGTTGGCCTGTTGATTTACGGTTTGAATACCAATCTCGAAACGAAATAATCCTTTAGGTACTTGTTCGTTGATGAAGGCAATAATGTCTGGGTGAACGATATCGGCAGTGATTTCAAATTGAAATACGTTTTGGGGTTGATGGTGTTCTAGAATGAATTTAAAAATTTCAATGGTGAAATCTTTTTTTACATTGAAGGTTCTATCCAAGAACTTAATTACCCGGCCTCGTTGCATTAAATACAACAATTGCTGCTTTATGGTTTCTGTAGGAAGGTAGCGCACCTTATTGTCAAGGCTTGCCAAACAAAATTCACATTTATAGGGGCAGCCTCGAGAGGTTTCTATATAGGCAACTTTATTATATAAGTCGTCATCCCGATCATATATATAGGGGTTGCGATGTTCGTATTCTAGTAAAGAAAAATCAACTTTTTGTGGATTGTAAAAAATAGCATGATCTACATCTTTCCATACTAAATTAGGTACCTTATTAACTAAAGGATAGTTTTTGATAAATGTTGAAAATGGAATTTCTCCTTCCCCAGTTATGATATAATCTATGTAGGGCAAAGCAATGATATCTTGAAAATCATAACTCACTTCTGGTCCACCCAATAAAATTTTACAAGCAGGATTGAGCTGTTTTATTTTTTCGGCTACTGCTAAGGTTTGTGTAATATTCCAAATATAACAACTTAGTGCAACAAGCTCGTAGCGCGCCATGTATTGTGCAATTTCGTCTTGATTTTCTTTAATTGTAAACTCTTTCCAATCTAAATCAGCATGCTCTTTATTTAAGTCATACAAAAGGCGTATGGCTAAGTTTATGTGGATATATTTTGCGTTCAGCGTTGTAAGTAAAATTTTCATACAGGGCTGCTTATATTCGTTCACTTAATTCTAACCACTTCATTTCTTTTTCCTCCAGAACTTTTCCAATTTCTAAAATTCGATTACTTGCTTTTTGCAATGCTTCGTAATTATTCAATGTGCTTAATTGATTGGTAAGTGCTAATTTTTCATCCTCTAATTGGGCAATGTCTTTTTCTAAATTTTCATAAAGTCGTTGTTCGTTATAGCTTAGTTTTTTCTTTTCTTTTTTTAAGGGCTCTTCTATAGTACTTGTTATAGGATCGATGACTTTTGACGAATCATTAGTCATTAGTGTTGTATTAATACTTGTTTTTTGTTGTGTTTGTTTTTCTTTCAAGTGAATGCGATAACTAGTATAATTTCCAGGGAAATCATTAACAACCCCTTCGCCTTCAAAAACAAATAAATGATCTACTAGTTTATCCATAAAATAGCGATCGTGACTAACCAGTAATAAACATCCTTGATAGTCCATTAAGAAATTTTCAAGCACATTTAAAGTTGCCAAATCTAAATCATTCGTTGGTTCGTCTAAGATTAGAAAATTAGGATTTTTAAATAGTACCGCTAATAATTGAAGCCGTTTTTTTTCGCCTCCACTTAGTTTTGAAATATAGGTATATTGTTGGTCTGGACTAAATAAGAAGAGTTGCAAAAATTGAGCTGCGCTTAAGGAGCCCCCTTTAGCTAAGGGGAAGTTCTCAGCTATATTTTTCACATATTCTATCACACGTACATCTTCCTTTATTTCCAAACCTTGTTGCGAGAAGTTTCCAAACACAATGGTTTCTCCAATATTTATTTTGCCACTATCTGCAGGTTCTAAATTTTGAAGCATTTGAAGAAAGGTAGATTTGCCGGTCCCATTTTGACCAACAATGCCCACCCGTTCTCCTCTTTTGAAGGTGTAATCAAAGCCCGTTAGGATTTTTTTATCGCCAAAGCTTTTATACACCTTTTTAAATTCAGCCACTTTGCCGCCAAGTCTGCTCATTTTCATTTCAAGCTGCACTTTTTCATCTATAATTTTTTGTTTAGCTTTCGCTTCTACTTCATAAAAATTATCTTCTCTGCTTTTAGATTTTGTGGTACGTGCTTTGGGTTGTTTGCGCATCCATTCCAGCTCTTTTCGATACGTATTTTTGGCTTTATCGATGCTTGCAGCTTGATTTTCGATACGTGCTGCTTTCTTTTCTATATAGTTTTCGTAATCTCCTTTATAAACGAACAATTCAGATTCGTCCAATTCCCATATCTCCTCACAAACAGCATCTAGAAAATAACGATCATGAGATACCAGTAAAAGAGTAACTTTTTCTTGGTTTAAATAATGTTCTAACCATTCAATCATTTCAACGTCTAAATGATTAGTAGGTTCGTCCATGATGAGCAATACATGTTTGTGTTCAAAGCCGATATTAATAAGGGTTTGTGCAAGCGCTACGCGTTTGCGCTGGCCACCCGACAAGGTGCTTACCAATTGGTCATAATGATGAATTCTTAATTTGCCAAGTATTTGTTTCACTTTAGTGTCAAAGTCCCAAGCATTTAGTTCGTCCATTTTTTCAATGGCGTTACTAATGGCATCTGCATCTTCTGCCTCGCAAGCCAGTTCGTATGCTTTAATAATTTCAATGCTAGGGTGATTGAAATTAAAAATATTATCGATGATTGATTTAGACTCGTCAAAAATTGGTTCTTGTTCAAATAAGGCGATGCTCACATCTTTATGAATCCAAACCGTGCCGCTATCAGCGTGTTCTTTATTAGCTAATATTTTTAGTAGGGTTGATTTCCCACTTCCATTTTTTGCTATAAAAGCAATTTTATCACCTTCACTAATATGAAATGAAATTTCTTTAAATAAAGGCTTTGTACCAAAAGATTTACTTAAGTTTTCGACTGAAACGTAATGCATAGGGTGCAAATCTACTATTATAAGTGTAAAGTATAGGTATGATAGCGCAAGGATAGGAGATATTTATTAAAAAAAAACACTAATTATTTTGCAATTTTCAATTTCTTAACTACTTTTGCAGTCCAAAATTGAATTAAGAGTTCTTTTAAATAAGTGATTAGCCACTTTAGCTCAGATGGTAGAGCAACTGATTTGTAATCAGTAGGTCGCTGGTTCGATTCCGGCAAGTGGCTC
>CAIWHF010000211.1 GCA_903912405.1 uncultured Bacteroidota bacterium
ACATGTGGCTTCTAAGCCTTGACGCATTGCTTTGGTTAAAAGCACATCTATGGCTTGCTCCAATTTCATATCCGTTTCTACCTCTAACTCAATTTTCATTTCTTTTTTATCTAATTCTATGGACACATGTGTTCCTTTGAAATCCCAACGATTGAGAATTTCCTTTTTCACAACATTAACCGCATTGTCTAATGTTTGTCCATCTACTTTACTTTGAATATCAAATGAAGGCATGGTGCTTATTTTTAAAGTATAAATTTAATTAATTTTCTCTTCTAATTCCATCAACAGCTCTACTAATTGATCTTGCTTGGTTTGCATTGGCCCAATCTTGTTGACGATAGCCTGATAATCAACATCTAATTGCTTATAAGCATCTTGATTGGCATACATAGCTGGATCGCTCATTTTTGCCTCAAGGCTCGTTTTCTCATTTAATAATTTTTCAAGATCTTGCTCTAATCGTTGCAGCTCTTTTGTTTTTTGTTGATGTTCTTTTTTATAGCGCTGCTGATCTTGCTCATTTACAGGTGTTTTAGGCGCTACTGGTTTTTCAATAGGCTTTGCTGGTATTGCTTGTTTTTGTGCTTGTTCTTTTAATTTTCGTTCCGCTTGAAAAACCACCCACTCATCGTAACTACCTATGAATTCTTTAATTTTCCCATCTACAATTTCCCATATTTTATTCGCTGTTTGCTGAATAAAATAACGATCATGCGATACAAAAATCAATGTGCCTTCATATTTATTCAAAGCATCAATAAGCATTTGAACAGAATGCATATCCAAGTGATTGGTTGGCTCATCGAGCATTAAGAAATTACCTTTGGCTGCTATTACTTTTGCTAATGCAACACGTGCTTTCTCTCCACCCGACAATACTCTAATCTTCTTAAATACATCATCGCCACTAAACAAGAAACAACCTAATAGCTGACGCAATTCTAATTCCGTTTTCCCCGTTCCTGCTCGCATCATCTCGTCTAGAATTTCTAATTCTATATTGAGCGCTTCTAACTGATGTTGCGCATAAAAACTCTCTTTTACATTGTGCCCAGGTTTAAATACCCCTTCGTGTTGTTCTCTTCCTGCAATTATTCTCAACAAGGTAGATTTACCTTTACCATTAGCACCAATCAACGCAATTTTATCGCCTCTATTTATCTCTGCATGAGCATCATTCAAAATTTCTAATGCGCCAAAACGTTTAGTGATATGCTCTAAAGTGGCAATAATTTTACCTGGTTGCACACCCACTTGGAAATTTATATTCATAGAAGGAATACTACCATCTGGTGCTTCAATACGATCTATTTTATCTAAACGCTTCATGACACTCTGGGCTTGAGCAGCCTTAGATGCTTTTGCTTTAAAGCGCTCAATAAAGCGTTCTTGTTGGCGTATATAATCTTGTTGATTTTCAAAAGCTCTTTGTTGCAATACCATACGCTCTTCTTTTTCTTTCTCAAAGAAGCTATAATTGCCAGAATAGGAAACTAAATCTCGTTGCCACAACTCCACAATTTTCGTTACCATTCTATCTAAAAAATAGCGGTCATGCGAAACAATAACTACAGAACCCGGATAACTAATCAAGTAGCGCTCTAGCCACTCAATAGAAGGTAAGTCTAAGTGGTTGGTAGGCTCATCGAGCAATAGTAAATCGGGGGCTTGCAACATCATTTTTGCTAACAAAACACGCATTCTCCAGCCTCCAGAAAATTGATCATACGGGCGTTGCAAATCGGCAGTAGTGAAGCCTAAACCTTCTAACACCTCAGCAGTTTTATGTTCCATTTCATAACCACCCGCCACTTCAAAATCATGTAATTTATGACTATAGGTATCTAAAAGTTTTTCGTCATCTGGCTTTGTCTCCAATGCTACTAAAAGTTCTTGCATTTCTTTTTCAATAGCTAATGCACGCTCAAATGCCATCATACCTACAGATAATATAGATTCGCTTGAGGAGAAACTTAATAAATCTTGGTTAAAGAAACCTAAACTTAAATCTTTCGGTTTATTGATGGTTCCGCTATCAAATGAATATTCATTCATGATGAGTCGGAGCAAGGTCGATTTTCCAGCACCGTTTACGCCCACTAAGCCAATGCGTTCGCCAGGACCAATTTGCCAATTAGCATCTTCTAAAATCGTTCTAGAGCCAAAAGAAAAGTTAATATTTTGTAGAGATAGCAACATAAGGCTGCAAAAATAATATTCTTATCTGATAAGATTGGTTTCTTGTCTTACATTTGCTAAAATATATTTTAAATCATGCATCATACCCACAAAGTTCTATTCGTTATTAGTTTAATGTCACTATTTATAAGCTGTAAATCGGCTAATCAAAATGACGATTCTAGCGCTAATCCATTGCCTAGTCATGCTATAACAAGCAATGTAGATAGCAATGCTACTGCTGCAGCCATCAAGGTGTTTTTGAAATATTTAGACATAAAGGACGCTTTAGTAGCAGGTGATACGGGTAAATGTATGGGAGCTACCACAAATTTCATTGATGCCATGGAGCAATTAAAAGAACGATTCCCAAAAAATAATAGTGCTTATACTTATATGGATAGTTTACAATCCTACGCTAAGAAAATTGATAAAGCTCCCTTAATGGAGCATAAAAGATCTATGTTTAGTTTACTAAGCAATTGCATGAATCAGTTTTTAAAGTCTATTGAAATTAAAAACGCCCATATTTATCATCAATTTTGTCCTATGGCTTTACATGATACCGGTGCTTTTTGGTTGAGCCAAGAGGCTGATATTAAAAACCCTTATTTCGGTAAAGAAATGTTGGAATGTGGTGAAACTGTTGATTCATTAAATTAAGCTATATTATGCGCACATTCCTTATTGGACTGCTATCACTGCTAACTACTTCTTTATTGGCTCAAAACAAAGTGAGTTTAAGTGGTCATATTCGTGATGCCAAAAGCAGTGAGGATTTATTAGGTGCTACGGTATATGTTAAAGAACTTGGCATTGGCATTGCTGCTAATAATTATGGTTTTTATTCCATTGCTGTGCCCAAGGGTAACTACACGCTCATATTCTCCTATGTTGGCTATAATCCTTTGGTTAAAGAATTTAATTTAACTAGCGATCAACAATTCAACGCTGAACTAGTTGACAAAGCTACTTTACAAGAGGTTTTAGTTAGTTCTAAAAAGAAAGATATTAATGTAAGTGGTACGCAAATGGGTAGCATTACCTTATCTACCGATAAGATAAAACAATTACCGGTCTTATTTGGAGAGATAGATATCCTTAAAGCTATTCAGTTATTACCCGGTGTGCAATCGGCTGGTGAAGGCAATGCAGGATTTTATGTTCGTGGTGGCGGACCAGATCAAAATTTAATTCTATTAGATGACGCCGTGGTATATAATTCTGGACATCTATTTGGTTTCTTTTCGGTATTTAATTCAGATGCCATAAAATCTACAACGCTCATAAAAGGCGGCATGCCTGCTCAATATGGCGGACGATTATCTTCTGTTGTAGATATCTCCATGAAAGAAGGCAACCGAAAAGAATTTCATGGAGAAGGTGGAATTGGGTTAATTGCATCTAGACTAACTTTGGAAGGACCAATAGTAAAAGGCAAAGGATCTTTTATGGTATCCGGTAGAAGAACGTATATTGATGCTATTACTGCACCATTCACCAAAAACAGCATAGCTAGCGGCTCCGGTTATTTTTTTTATGATGCCAATTTAAAAGCTAATTACACCCTTAGCGACAAAGACAGAGTTTATTTGAGTGGCTATTTTGGAAGAGATCATTTTACTTTTGCTAATAAAAATGAAAGTTTTAAAACTGATATTCCATGGGGCAATAGTACGGCTACCTTACGTTGGAATCATCAATTTAACAGTCATTTGTTTGCCAATACTACCCTCGTGTATAATGATTATCAATTTGCTTTCAATGCTACCCAATCGAGCTTTGAAGTACAATTGAAATCTAGCATAAAAGATTATAGTGCTAAAATTGATTTTGATTATTACACTAATCAGTTGCATCATATTAAATTTGGAATGGCGGCTACGAATCATACTTTTTCACCTAATCAAGTATCTGGTCGCTCGGATAGTGTTGTATTTAACCCAGAAAACACGTTTGTAAAGCATGGCAACGAATATGGATTGTATGTAAGTGACGAATGGGAGCCTACGCAATACTTATCCATAAATGCCGGTATGCGCCTTTCGAGATTTACTCAAATTGGGGCTTATACAAATTATCTATATGATTTTAACGGCAATAAAGCAGATAGTACTGTCTATGCACCCGGACAAACCGTGCAAGCATATAATGGATTGGAGCCGAGGTTGAATACCCGTTGGCAATTAAATAAAACAAGTTCCATTAAGACAAGCATTAGCAGAGCTTATCAATACATTCATTTACTGTCGAACAATGGTAGCACTTTACCTACTGATGTATGGGTGCCCAGTACCATGCGCGTAAAACCGCAAGAATGCTGGCAATATAGTGTAGGTTATTTCAAAAACTTATTAAACAACACTATTGAAACTTCGGTTGAAGTGTATTACAAATCCATGAAAAACCAAATTGAATACCGTGCTGGATACACACCCAATACCTTAAAAGATCCTGAATTGGATTATGTATTTGGAAAAGGCGAAGCCTATGGTGCAGAATTTTTCATCAATAAAACAAAGGGGAAATTTACCGGTTGGATTGGCTATACCCTAGCATGGACTTATCGTACCTTCCCTGATTTAAATAATGGAGAAAAATACCCAAACAAATACGATCGTAGACACGATATTAGTATTGTAGGCACTTATGAGCTTAATAAAAAATGGACCTTTTCGTCTGTGTTTATTTATGGTTCTGGCAATGCTATTACTTTACCTACTAATTATTATTTTATACAAGGACAGTTGATTCAAGATAATAGCAAGCTCAATAATTATAGAATCTTTCCTTATCACCGATTAGATCTTTCTGCCATTTATAAACCAACACCCAAGAAAAATAGAAAATGGCAAGGCACATGGGCGTTCTCTATCTACAATGTTTACAGCCGACAAAATCCATACTTTTTATATTTAGACACACAAGGTTCTGTGGCTACAGGCGGTATCACTGCCAATGTAAAACAAGTATCCATTTTCCCTATCTTGCCTAGCATAACCTACAATATCAAATTTTAAATTATGAGCACCGTAGAAGCATCCCAACATCGCTATTTTATTGCAGTAAGTTATGATGGCACACACTTTCATGGTTCTCAAATACAAGAAAATGCAGCTACCGTTCAAGGCGCATTGAATGCAGCATTGCAAACTATCTTACGCAACAATCAAATTGAAACTTTTGGTGCCAGCAGAACCGATGAGGGCGTGCATGCTTACTACAACGTATATCATTTTGATTGGCCTGTTGTTTTAGATAAAACACTGCCCTACAAACTAAATGCTATTCTACCAAGCACTATGGCTTGTGTAGGTTTTTATAAAACTAGCGTGGAACTCAACGCTCGTTTCGATGCTATAACAAGGCAATACCGTTATATTATTTACAATAAGAAAAATCCCTTTTTAGAAAAACGCGCCTATTTCTTTCCCTTTCAATTATCCATTGAAAAGCTCCATGAAACGGCTGCACTTTTAAAAACACATACT
>CAIWHF010000212.1 GCA_903912405.1 uncultured Bacteroidota bacterium
CGTTAAAGATATTGTTTCTATATGCGTTTGGCTTATGGAACATCAGCCAACAAGTGGTCTGTATAATGCAGGCACTGGTGAAGGAAGAACGTTTGTTGATTTAGCCAAAGGATTATTTTCAGCTATTGATAAACCAGCTGACATTCAGTTTATAGATACGCCTATTGACATCAGAAATAAATATCAATATTTTACACAAGCAGACACTAAAAAGTTAAGAGCTGCAGGATATTCAACACCGTTCACATCACTTGATGATGGCATTAAAGAATATGTAACTGAATTTCTATTAACGCAGGCCTATTTCTAACGATGCAATTACCTCAACGAGATTATTATGCCGTTATTTTCATTTCTATAAAATCCTCCAATGATGAAGGATATCAAGAATTTGATGCCGCAACCATGCAATTGGCTCAACAACAACCAGGTTATCTAAGCCATATATCCTCCTTTGATGGTCAAAAGCAAATATTTATTTCTTATTGGGAAAGTGAAGAGGCTATTCACAATTGGCAAAACAATGAAATACATAAAGCTGCCAAAGCAAAAGCTACCGTATGGTATGATGCTTTTATAAGTCAAGTTTGCAAAGTTGAACATGCATCCTTTTTTCAAGCCGCTAAACTGTCAAACTAAGTACTTCTTGCACCTGTTCTCTTAAGTAATTTACAAGCTTCGTATTCATAGATGGATACGCATCTGAAAAGCGCTTATCTAATTCACTAAATTCAGGCAATTGATCATAAAGTTTAGTAAATAATTCGAGCGTATTTGCACGCACAAATACAGCATGATGCTTAACATATGCCACCAACACTGCATCTAAAATTGCTAGCATTTTGGTATCCCCCACTACTTTAAGTCCCTCCATAAATTCTGGTATCAAACTAACATAATCATTATGTATAAATTGAATAAATCCACCAGATGGTAAATGCATCATAAGATAATGATGAATCACCAATGTCTTCTGAATAGGATTTAATTGATCTAATAAATCAAATGATTGCTCTTGATAAATCTTTTCGTGAAAGGATGCTGCTGCAAAGTCAATAATTGTCTCATCGGATTGATTGGCAATAATTTCAGACCATGCAGTTATAGCTATCGAAGGTTTCATAGAAATCTAAAATTACAAATAACATGATAAAAATTGGCTAAAACTATTATTATTTTACTAATTAAAAAATTACTTTTACAAACCTAAACCAATATTATGCAACGCATATATTTTGACAATGCTGCAACTACTGCTCTATCTTCAGAAGCACTTCAAGCAATGATGCCCTATTTAACAGAAAAATTTGGCAATCCATCGTCTATTTATTCCTACGGAAGAGAGAGCAAAATGGCTATTGAGCAAGCAAGAAAAAGTGTTGCAAAAATTTTAAACACGAGTCCAGGCTCTATATTTTTCACTTCTGGTGGAACAGAAAGTAGCAATACAGCTATATTAGCTGCTGTTCAAGATTTGGGTTGCAAACATATTATTACATCTCCTATAGAGCACCATGCTACGCTGCATACAGTAGAGCATTTAGCTGCACAAGGTATTGTAAGTGCTAGTTATGTAAAATTAACTTCCAATGAACATGTTGACTTAGAGCATCTAGAAGCGCTTTTAGCATCAAGTCAAGAAAAAACCTTGGTTACCCTTATGCATGCTAATAATGAAATTGGCAATTTAATGGATATTAAAGCGGTTGGTTTATTATGTAAAAAATACAATGCCATCTTTCATAGCGATACGGTACAAACGGTTGGACACTACCCTATAGATTTGAAAGATACGCATGTACATTTCATTAACGGTGCTGGTCATAAATTCCATGGACCAAAAGGAGTTGGCATTTTATATATCAATGAAGAAATTAGCATTAAACCCTTAATTAGTGGAGGTGCACAAGAGCGAAACATGCGTGCAGGTACGGAGAACTTATATGGAATTGTTGGATTTGCGAAAGCTCTAGAAGAGGCTAGCAATCATCACGAAACGGACACCTCGCACATATTATCTTTGAAATACTATATGGTAGATGCTTTGCAACAAGCTTTTCCTGAGATTATCTTTAATGGTGACACCAAAGGCAATAGTCTATATACCGTTTTGAATGTAGCTTTTCCACATACTCCAAAAACGGAAATGTTATTGTTCAATTTAGATATGGCAGGAATTTGTGTAAGTGGTGGAAGTGCTTGCAGCAGCGGCGCTAGCAGTGTAAGCCATGTAATTAAGTCCATTCATGGAGCTACTGCAAATAACCTAGTGCCTATCCGATTTTCATTTTGCAAACATAATACGAAAGAAGAAATTGATCAGGTTATTGAAAAAATAAAAGAGCTGATATAAAAAAAAGGGGTTACCGTTGTAACCCCTTTTTTTATTAATAAAATCTTTAGAATCTTTCTAAACCACTGAAGAAGAAATTACCTTCAATTTCAGCATTTTCATCGCTATCAGATCCATGAACAGCATTTTCCCCAATAGAAGTTGCATATGCTTTACGAATGGTTCCTTCTGCTGCTTCAACTGGATTAGTTGCACCGATTAAAGTTCTGAAATCAGCAACTGCATTATCTTTTTCTAATATAGCCGCTACGATTGGACCACTACTCATGAAAGAGGTAAGTTCTCCATAAAAAGGACGTGCACTGTGTACCGCGTAAAATTGTCCAGCTTGAGCGATACTTAATTGCGTGTATTTCATTGCTACAATACGGAATCCACCGTCATTAATCATTTTTAAAATTGCACCAATATGACCATTGCGAACTGCATCTGGTTTAATCATGGTAAAAGTTCTGTTAGTTGCCATAGCTATTAAATTTTATGTTTTTGCGATGCAAAGATAGGATTAGATTTTCGAATTGCGAAAAAGATGATTAATTTTAGCATCTTTGTAAGAATATGAAACCAATTATTGAAGTTGTTGCTCAACTAAAAACATCCAAAAAAATTGCTATAACGTGTCACTATAGACCAGATGGAGATGCTATAGGTAGTAGTTTAGGCTTATATCATTATTTATGCCTAAAAGGGCATGAGGTAATGCCTATTACACCCAATGAAGTACCTGATTTTCTTTCCTTTTTACCTGGTTTTGAATCACTTGTAAATTTTGAGGCTTTGCCTTCAAAAGCTACTGAATTTATACAAGCTGCCGATTATATTTTTTGTTTAGACTATAATAATCTTTCTAGGGTTCATGCATTAACACCTGTTCTAGAAGCGGCTACACAAGAATTAATACTAATTGATCATCATTTACAACCAAGCGATGTATTTACCTATGGTATAAGTGATTCGTCGAAAAGTAGCACCTGTGAAATGGTATACGATTTTATAGATGCCGCTGGTGATGCAGCAATAGTTAACCAACACATTGCTACCTGTATATATACGGGTATGCTTACCGATACCGGTTCTTTTCGATTTCCAAGTACTTCGGCACGCGTGCATGAGATCATTATGCACTTGAAAAACAAGGGTTTACAACATCATTTAGTGCATGAGGCGGTATACGACAATTGGACCTTGAATAGATTACAGTTTATGGGCTTTGTTTTGAGTCAAAAAATGGAAGTTTTTCCTGAGCTACATAGTGGAATAATCGCTCTTTCTTCGGAGGAAATGGAGCGTTTTCAGCTACAGAATGGAGATACAGAAGGTTTGGTAAATTATCCATTAAGTATTCAGGGTATCAAATTTGCAGCATTAATAACTGAGAAAGAAAAAGAAATTCGATTATCTTTACGCAGCAAGGGAAATGTGGATGTAAATACATTAGCTCGTAAACATTTTAATGGCGGAGGTCATTTTAATGCAGCAGGTGGAAAATCAAATTTAACTTTAACAGAAACTATAACAAAACTTAAAGAAATTTTAAACGATCTTCACGAATTAAAATAAACAAAATCTCAATAATCTTAAAAAACAAAACATGACAAAACAAGTATTAAAGCTAGCTGTTTTAGGCACAGCAATGTTCCAATTAGTTGCATGTAACAAAGCTAAATTCAATAAAATTGGCGCTGTAGAATATGCTATTGTAAATGATGAAAAAGGAACCAATGCAAAACCAGGCGATATTCTAACTATGAACATTACGTTGAAAGTAGGTGATAGCGTTTTTGCTGATTCTAAAAGAGATAATAATGGTAAACCAATTGAATTTCAAATACCTCCAATGGTTTCTTCACCAATTGAATGGACACAAGCTTTATCAAAATATAG
>CAIWHF010000213.1 GCA_903912405.1 uncultured Bacteroidota bacterium
AAACAATAAAAATGTAAAAAGCAAAAATTTAAGTAATCAATCAAAAAGAAAAAAACAACCTATCAATAGTATTGACAAGCAAATGGAACAGCTTGCATTAGTACTCGTTGACATTTATTTATTAAACCAAATAAACCTAAATAATGAAAAACTATAATTTAGAAAATTTACTTGAAGACCATCTTAAAAAGAAATTGGGAGTAAATGAAAAGAAAAGGGGAACGGACGGTGTTCTTTATACTCGTGTAAGTACCATGGAGCAAATGATGGAAAATGGTAGTTTAGAGACTCAAAAAAAATTGAATGAAGAATATGCACTCAAAAATAATATTAGAATTGTAGAGTATTTTGGTGGGAAGCATGAAAGTGCCAAAACAGATGGTAGAAAAGAGTTTCAACGAATGTTGGAATATGTAAAAAAACACTTGAATGTTAAGTTTATTATTATTTCAAATTATGATAGATTTTCTCGGACAGGTGCTACAGCCGCTAAATTAAGTGAGGATCTTAGAAAAGAGTATGGAGTAATTGTAAAGTCGGTTACGCAAGATATTGACACTTCTACTGCATCAGGCAGATTACAAGAAAACTTTTTTCATTTGTTCAATAATTTTGATAATGTGCTAAAGAGTGAACGTACTAAAGTTAATACAAAAGAAATATTACTAAAAGGTTATTGGCCCTATCATTTGCCTAAAGGCTATACTAATTTGAATCCACAAAAAAGAGCTTGTTTTCATACTTATGTTTTAAATGAAGATGCAAAAGCTATCAAACAAGCATTCATTTTAAAAGCAGAGGGTAAAATAACCAATAGAGAGATAATAGAAAAAATAAAATTAAATGGGGTTGAGCTTTGTGAGAAAACTTTTCATAGCATGATTGCTAATCCTTTTTACATTGGATATATTACTGGTAAGTTAGTTGATGGGAAACTAATTAAAGGTCATCATCCAGCATTAATTGATAAAAAAACATTCTTGCAGGCGAATGAATTACTATCTAAAGCAAGAAATGTAAAAGTTCCTAAAAAATTTAATCATGATGCGCTTCCCTTGAAAATATTCGCCAAAGATGAAATTTCTGGCGATAAATTGTCAGGTTGCAAATCAAAGGGAATTTGGTATTACAAAACAAAACAAAGTAGTACGCCTTTAAATATTAAAGCTGAAATCCTTAATAACTTATTTGTGGAGGAATTAAGGAATTTTGAAGTGCCAAACAAATACACGGCAAAGTTAAAAAAACTTATTGCTGAGGAACTCTCTAATAGATTGAGTATGGACAAAGAGGGGGTGAGAACCACTAAAAAATTGATTTCTGAAAAAGAAACTGAGTTGGAAAAAATTGAAGTTAAATTCTTAAAGGATGAAATTTCAAAAGAAGTTTATGAAAAACACACGACTAAAGTGAAGTTGGAATTAGCCAAATTAAACAAAGAATTAGAGCTTTCTGATTTTAGCAGTGCGAACCTTGGAAAAGCCGTTGGAAAGTGTCTTGAAATGGCCCAAAATTTAGAATCAGCGTGGGTTTCAGCTGACTATCAAAATAAGCAAAGATTACAATATTTGCTCTTTCCGGAAGGAATGTACTTTAATAAAAAAAATAACCAAGTGCGAACTCCTAAAATTAATGCTCTTTTTGAGTCTATACCAATAGCAGCAAGGGTTTTAACGGATGAAAAAAAAGGCAATATTGAAAAAAATTGCCTTTACTTACTCTCTGTGCCCAGAACAGGAATCGAACCTGCACTACCTTGCGATAACCAGATTTTGAGTCTAGCGCGTCTACCAATTCCGCCATCTGGGCGTGGGCACTAATTAATCGTGGGATGCAAAAATAGACATTCTTTCTTTAATACGCAACAAATATTTGTGCTTAAAATAAAATTCTTTTAATTTAAAAAATAACTGCTCCTCCTCTTGTAAGTCGTCTATGAGCTGCATAGTAGGGGCAATGTCGTTTTGTAATTGTTGCATAAAATCGTGCACTGTTTGTTGGAGGCTTTGTCCTTTTTGTACGTCCTTTCCTTGCTCTTCCCATTCGCTAAGCTGCTCATTTAAATCCATGACTTCCATCAAAAAATCGGAAGGCAATTGGTATTTTTCGTCGGGCAAGAGTATGCCTTTTATGCGCAACAGATGCGCAATGGTGAGCATAGGGTCTTGTAAGGTGGTATATGCTTCATTATTTAAAGCCGATTGCTGCAAGGCCTCAATTTTCGTTTTAGCATCGGCCTGCATAAAACGATCAGGATGGTGTTTTTTGCTATTGGCATAATAGTTTTTTTTCACCAAGTCCTGATCAGGATGGCAACTTAAGGGTAACTGATAAAATTCAAAATAATTCATAGGGCAAAATTACATAAGTAAATCTATCTTTGAAACATGAATCAACCAATTCGTATCGGTATTTTAAGAGAACTTAAAGTGCCAACCGACAACCGAACACCTCTTTCGCCTGAACAATGTGCTCAATTACAGCGCGATTATCCGCAACTCGAAATAGTAGTGGCTCCGTCGCCGCTTCGTTGTTTCGATGATCAAAGTTATAGCAATGCGGGCATTTCCTTGCAATCGGACTTATCTAATTGTGATATTTTATTGGGCGTAAAGGAAGTACCTGCCGATGCGCTGATTCCGAATAAAACCTATCTATTTTTCTCGCATACCAAAAAGAAACAAGCCTATAACCAGGGCCTCATGCAAGCGCTCATCAAGAAGCATATCCGCATGATCGATTACGAATGTCTTACGCACGAGGATGAACAACGCGTTATTGGCTTTGGCTTATTTGCCGGCATTGTTGGGGCGCATAATAGCTTGAAAACCTATGGGCAAAAATTTCAAGCTTTTGATTTGCCTGCAGCACATCAATTAGGTACTTATCAAGCCTTAATTGAAACCTACCATAACACCAAATTGCCCCCGCTTAAAATTGTAGTTACAGGCTCGGGTAAAGTAGCGGCTGGTATCTTAGAAATAATGGCGCATTTTGATATTGATGCGGTAGAGCCTATTGATTTTTTAAACAACCAATACGAATATCCCGTATACACGCACCTTAAAGGAGCCAGCTTGTATGCGCATAAAGAAACAGGTTCTTTTAACAGAAGCGATTTTCATCATCATCCCGAAGCGTATACTTGTAAGTTTGCCCCCTTTACAAAAGTGGCCGATATCTTAATGAATGGTATTTATTGGGATCATAAGATAGACCGCTTGTTTGCACCAGAAGCGATACAAGCTGCCGATTGGCACCTGTCGGTCATTGGCGATATTACCTGCGATGCGCAGGGCTCGGTGCCTATTAATTTGGGCGCCTCTACCATTGCCGATCCGGTATATGGTATCGATAGAGCGAGTGGCCAAAAGGTAGCACCTTATATGCCCGGCACAAGCACCATAGACGTGATGGCGGTAGATAATTTGCCTAATGAATTAGCCAAAGATGCCTCTCAATATTTTGGGGCACAATTGATGAAATTTATTTTGCCGTCCTTAATACAACAAGAAACGAATGCGATCATTGATCGTGGAACCATGTGCTCGGATGCTAAGCT
>CAIWHF010000214.1 GCA_903912405.1 uncultured Bacteroidota bacterium
CAAAAGATGATATAATAAATAAGATAATTAATATTTATGAAAATTAGAACTTTATTTATATCTGATGTTCATTTAGGTACAACTAAATGTCAGGCAGATAAATTACTTCAAGTATTAAAAGATTATGAGTATGATGAATTGATAATCGTAGGTGACTTTATAGACCTAACATCACTAAAAAGAAAGTTTTACTGGAATCCAGACCATTCAACAGTCATACAAAAGGTTCTAAGATCATCTAGAAAGGGAACAAAAGTTACTTATATTATAGGAAACCACGATTACTTTCTAAGAGGTTTAATAAAAGAAGAGAATATAAACTTAGGAGATGTACTCATATGTGATGAACACTATTATCAAACATTAAAAGGTGAGAATATTTATATTTGTCACGGAGACCAATTTGATGGATTCATTAGATTACATCCTTTCTTATATGTTCTGGGCGACTGGGCTTATGAAATGAGTTTTAAGATTAATAAAATTTATAATAAGATAAGAAGATTCTTTGGTACCTTGAAAACTGGTCGTTGCTCCTTGATTTGAAAATTGTTGTACTAACTGCTATACAAGTTTTTACTAGTAAACATAACGGGGAGTGAAAGGATCGGTGTTTTGGCAACTTTAACTGTCTTAAAGCCAAACCAATAGTGTAATACTGGGTCGTTTCTTTATTCAATTGAATACAGTTCAATTAAAGCAGTATGATGAAGATTCTTTTTTTTCTCTGAAAAAATCAAAAATTAGAATGATTCCTCCTTGTACTTAATCGCAGTATCTCTTACTTTTGCCCCCTTATGGAGAAATCCGTTACACTGGAAAAGCCTTTAACCATATCCTCTAAACTACAGGACTATGCACAACTTATGAAAATGAGGTTGGCATCACTTGTTGTGTTCTCAGCAGCAATGGCGTTTATGCTTGCTCCAGGTGAAATCGATTTTACAAAGATGTGGTTATTGGTGCTCGGAGGCTTTTTAGTAACAGGTTCGGCAAATGGCTTCAATCAAATTATGGAGCGCGAACTCGATAAGCTGATGACTAGGACATTAAATCGCCCCTTACCAGATGCCCGAATGACCGTAGGAGAAGCGTTGTTAGTATGTACTTTTATTGGTGCATTAGGCGTGTTTATTCTAGCATATTATATGAATTTTTACAGCGGAATACTTGGTCTGCTTGCAATTATACTTTATACGATTGTTTATACGCCACTAAAAAGAGTAACGCCTTTTGCAGTTTTTGTTGGAGCTATTCCCGGAGCCATTCCTCCATTGTTAGGATGGGTGGCCGCAACTGGAAGTTTCGGATTAGAGGCTTGGTTATTATTTACAATTCAATTTTTATGGCAGTTTCCACATTTTTGGGCTATTGCTTGGGTGCTTGATGATGATTATAAAAAGGCTGGCTTTAATTTGCTTCCAACAGGAAACCGCGATAAAGGTTCGGCATTACAAGCTTTATTATATACACTTAGTTTAATCCCGGTTGGCGTAATGCCTTATGTGTTTCATCTGTCGGGGTTTATTTCTATGATTGTAATTCTAGGGATTAGCTTCTATTTTTTATGGCAGGCTTATCAACTATATCAAAAGTGTGATATGGATGCAGCTCGAAAATTAATGTATGGATCCTTCCTTTATCTTCCTGTGGTAATGATTGCAATGGTTCTTGATAAAATCTGATAAGATGGAAATGACACTAGAAAACAGTATTGAAAATGTAAAGCCACGGGTCCCTACCGAGAAGATTCTCCTTTGGGTGGCTATCGCAAGTATTGTAATGCTATTCGCTGGGCTTACCTCCGGATACGTTGTTCGACAGGCAGAAGGCAACTGGCTGATGTTCGAAATTCCAGCAATCTTCTATATGTCGACGGCCGTGATTATTTTAAGTAGTATCACTTTACAAATGTCGATAGTCGCTATTCGCAAAGACAATAAAGTGAGGGCTAAAAATCTTCTTATATTAACATTAGTACTAGGTTTTGGGTTTGTTCTTTGTCAGTTTATTGGGTGGAATACACTCGTAGAGAATAACATCCACTTTGTAGGAACTCCTTCAGAATCATTCTTTTATGCCTTAACCGGATTGCATCTTGCGCATCTTGCGTTTGGTATTATTGGCTTATTGGTAACCGTAGTTAAATCAATTTTACTGAAATACAGCTCGAAAAATTACCTCGGAATCTCATTATGTGCAATATACTGGCACTTTTTGGGGGGGCTTTGGTTGTATTTATTTGTATTTTTGGCCATCTTTCGTTAAAATTATCTAGTTCAACCTTTAACCTGAATATATATTGTATGGCTGCAGAAGCTACACTTGCACACGAGAATTCTTCTTCCAACCCTTGGGGTGGCGGTAAATCTCCGTACGGAATTAGTTGGGGGAAAATAATGATGTGGTTCTTCCTAGTCTCGGATGCCTTCACATTTTCTTCCCTTATCATCGCATACGGTTCATACCGTCATCGCTTAACTCAAATTTGGCCAACGGCTAACGACGTGTTTACTCACTTCCCGTTTGTTCATGGTCACGTGCCGTTAGCGTATGTGGGTTGTAATAAAGGCATTCCGCTAATAGTTATCAATTACAAATTTAATTCCGAATAATTCAAATGTCTTTAACTTACCCGATTTG
>CAIWHF010000215.1 GCA_903912405.1 uncultured Bacteroidota bacterium
CTACAGTCCTTACATTAGGGGTTTCAAATCCAATTGGTTACGGAATACCTGTTTCTAGCGGCAGGTTTATTGATAATGATGTTAAGCTGGATTCGTGGCCGTAATCGCTTGTTAAAAGCAAGATGGCAAGGCTCAATGAAGCTTTCAAGTTTTATATCTAGTATTGCAAGAAGAAAGATACGCAGAGTAGATGGGACTGCAATATTTTTTGTTCCTAATCTTAAAGTGGTGCCAATGGCAATGCTTCACAATTTAGAACATAATAAAATTTTACATAAAAGAATTATTTGTTTGCATTTAAGTTTTGAAAACTTTCCAAAACTTGGCAATGACGAACGTCTTATTGTAAAACGTTTAAGCAATAATTTTTATACAGTTATTGCAAGATATGGATTCCAAGAAGAACCTAATATACCAAGAGTATTAGCCTTATTAAGAGCCTCTGGTTTTCCATTTGAGATGTCTAAAACTTCTTTCTTTGTAGGAAAAATAAAAGTTATTGCAAAAAATTCTTCCATAACTTCTAGATTGTTTATTTATATGCACCGAATGATGATGGGTGCCACTGAATATTATAAGATTCCAAAAGAAAGAACTGTTGAACTTGGCGGAGTTATCGAAATTTAATTATTTTTTTTATTAAGGGGGTGAGGCCTAGATTAAATCTAGGCCTCACAGTTATTAACTTATAGGGGAAACTATAAATTTAATTGATTTGCTCACCGTGATGAGAAAGATCCAAGCCGTCTCTTTCTTCAGCGTCAGTAGCTCTCAAATTCATAAAGAAGCTCATTACTTTTAAAATAACGAACGTCGATATTGCTGTGTACGCAACTGTCACCACAACTCCGATAAGTTGTAGTTTCACTTGAGCAGCATTTCCTTCAAGAAGTCCTGGTGTTCCGCCGATTGCTTTTGATGCAAATACTCCTGTTAGGATTGCACCTAAAGCTCCACCACAAGCGTGGATACCGAAAACATCTAAAGCATCATCATAACCAAAAATATTTTTTAGTTTTGTTGATGTTAGATAACAAACGATACCTGCAGCAAGTCCGATGAAGAACGCTGCGCTTGGGCCAACAAATCCAGATGCTGGAGTGATTGCAACAAGACCTGCAACAGCTCCTGAACACATACCAAGTAAACTTGGTTTGTTTTCGCCTGTCATCCATTCAATTAACATCCAAGCAATACCTGCAGTCGCAGTAGCGATTTGAGTCACTAACATCGCCATACCTGCATTACCGTTTGCAGCAACTGCTGAACCAGCGTTAAATCCAAACCAACCCACCCATAACAGAGAAGCACCAATCATAGTGAATGCAATGTTATGTGGACGAGCTTTAGATTTTCTTTTGCCGATCACGATAGCTGCTACTAATGCTGCAATACCAGAATTAATATGCACTACAGTTCCGCCGGCATAATCAAGAACGCCTAATTTGTTTAAGTAACCATTACCCCAAACCATGTGGCCAACTGGCACGTAAACTAAAATGCTCCAAAGAATTACAAAAATAAATAATGCTTTGAAACTAATACGTTCAACAATTGATCCACAGATTAGAGCAACAGTAATAATTGCGAAAGTTAATTGGTAGCAAAAGAATACTGACTCTGGGATCGTAGTATTTAGATCGCCAACGCCTAATCCTTTAAGGAACACTCTTGAAGCACTTCCAATAAAACCGGCTTCTTTGCCGTCTGTGAAAGTAAAAGAGTATCCAACGATGTACCAAGTAAGTGTTACTACGCAAGTAATCATGAATGATTGACTTAAAGTAGACACTATATTTTTCTTACCTACTAACCCGCCGTAAAATAAAGCAAGACCTGGGATAGTCATTAAAAGTACAAGCGCTGTACTTGTTAACATCCACGCAGTGTCTCCTGGGTTTAATACAGGTTTTGGTGCTTCCGCAGCAAAAACTGCTGTTGTTACTAATAAAGTACCAAC
>CAIWHF010000216.1 GCA_903912405.1 uncultured Bacteroidota bacterium
ATTTCTGAAAATGTACTTTTGCAAATTCAACAAAAACAAGGCAAATTAACCCTAGATTTAGCGGCGCCTAATTTTAAACTAAAAGCAGATGAAGTACATTTTTCAAATATTATTTTCAATCTCATCGACAATGCTATAAAATACACCAATGATGCTCCTACAATTAAAATTAGCACAAGCACTTTGGGGCACTTTTTAGCTATCAAAATTAGCGATAACGGCATTGGGATGAGTAAAGAAACCCAATCAAGAATTTTTGAAAAATTTTACCGTTCTCATACCGGCAACCTACACAATATAAAAGGATTTGGCTTAGGACTTAGCTATGTAAAAGCCATGACAGAAGCGCATGGTGGGAAAGTAAAAGTAGAGAGTATAGTAGGTAAAGGAAGCACCTTTACGGTGATGCTCCCTTTACTTACTAGTTAATTTAAATAATAACGCAAATACTTTTTATTACAGCTGCTAATCGAATAGCATCATAAATGCGAGGCTCTGAAGCTCCATGTTGTTTTACGGATGCTTCGTGTGATGTAACACAGCGCTCGCATCCGTTTACAGCAGACAATACCAAGCTCATCAACTCAAAGAATTCTTTTCCCAAAACCGGATTCATCATTACACTCATGCGCATACCAGCCGGGTGATTTTGATAAAATTCGGTGCCGTGCATGAAATGTCTAAATCGATAAAAGATGTTGTTGGTAACCATTACACTCACACAAGCATGTGTTTCTGCAATTTCCGTTTCGGTAGCTCCAGCATTTATAGCCGCTTGTTCGAAAGCTTGCATAAGCGCAGTGCGCTTTTCATTAATAGCTACAGACAAGGCTAATAAATAACTTTCTTTTTTAGAAGTAAAATTATTACTGCCCATTACTGAAGTAAAATTTAATTTAATATCACTTAATGTTCTACTATCTACGGCAGCAAGTTTGTTGATAGAGATCGAATCTATTGACGTATTCAGTTGGAGTTCGTTTAATAAACTCAGTGCTTTTTCGTTTTCCATAGTTTTTATATTTTTTATAAAAAAAACTTACCGAAGTACGTTTTTAATGATTATTCAGCTGCTAATTTATGTGTTAAGGTTTCTTCCCCTTTTGTCCAATTACATGGGCAAAGTTCATCGGTTTGCAAAGCATCTAATACTCGTAATACTTCATCTACATTACGTCCCACGCTTAAATCATTGATATTAACCCAACGTACTATTCCCTCTGGATCAATGATAAAGGTAGCACGGTAAGCCACTTTTTCATCTGCAGTCAAAATACCCAAAGCTTCAGCTAAAGATTTATTCGTATCTGCAATCATTGGGAATTTTAAATCTCTCAAATCTGCGTGATCTCTTCTCCATGCAGCGTGTACAAATTCAGAATCGGTAGAAGCACCATATAAAACAGTATCACGATCTACAAAATTGCCATGATTCTTATTGAATTCAGCTATTTCTGTAGGGCAAACAAAAGTAAAATCTTTTGGCCACCAAAACATTACAGCCCATTTGCCTTTAAAACTATCATTGTTGATAAAAGCGAATTCTTTACCTTTTTCAATTGATACAACCGATTGCTTATTAAATGTTGGGAAAGCATGACCCACTGTTACAAAATTGCTCATAGTTTAAATATTTTTATAGCACAAATGTATATAGGTTTTGCCAATTAAAATAATCAAAAATACTATTTATACATAGATATTATCTATAACAAAAACACCCTCTTTTGAAGAGGGTGTTTTCCATATATCAAATCTATTTAGTTGTAGTGTTTTATCTAATCAAGGTTACATTACCAGATTTGGTAACTCTCATGCCGCTTATACAGAACCCATCTGCTTCCCAAACATAGACTCCAAATCCACAAGGTTCGCCATTGAAAGTACCATCCCATGTTTTGCTAACATCGGTAGTGTAGAATACTTGTTTGCCCCAACGATCAAAAATCCTAAAGAAATTTAATTGAACTATTTGGTTATTCATGATTCCAAATTTATTACCCCCGTTTACACGTGTTTCTGGAGCAAAAGCATTAGGCAAATTTAAATCGTTACAAGTCACTTTTACGACTACCGTATCTTTACTTACACAACCTATTGAATTAGTTACTGTAAAATAATAGGTCATATCATAAGGGGGTAACACATGTGGCGTTGCGGTATTACTTTCTGTCATGTAATCAGTAGGATACCAAGAATACGTAAAACTAGAACCAATAGTTGTGCTTGGACCGCCTAAAATAGAACGTGCACCATCAAAGATGATTCTGTCATTTCCCGCATCTGCCTTATTTTTACTTACCGCCACAGTAATAGCTGTATCTACAATACAACCATTAGGGAATGAAATAACAACATGGTAAGGAACGGTATATTCTGGATAAACATACGTCGTTAAGCTAGCCGTATTTGTAATATTATAATTCGGATACCAACTATAATGATTGGCATTAAATGCTTGTGCTACTATATTAATAATATCACCTTGACAAATGGTAGTGTCGTGGGTTAAAGTTAAATCAGGAATTGGCAAAACCACAATTGGCTTACACATTACTTGAGATGTAGGCATCCCTTCATCTATTGCACAATAAATATTGTAAATTCCCGCAGCATTGTATTTTACAGGCTTAGGATCCACTTCATACGCATTTGGAGCAAAAGCATTGTTACAGCTTTCGAAACCAATTCGAGTTAAGGTTGAATCACTAACGTTTGTTACAAATCCATAGATATTATCATGATCTCTTATAAAATTGGAGATGGCACTTGGTTGTAAAAGATTACCAATATTGGATAAGTTGGTAAAGGTAAATCCTGCACCTAAATTTGAAGGGGTAAAATCGGCTCTTACTAATTCGTGTGTTGCAGCATTTGTAATAAATGCATGATAAGCACCGCAATCTTGCACTACTGAAATAGCCGTTGGTGTATTAAAGGTGCTTTGAGTAGCAAATTGTGAAGCAAAGAAATTTGGATTCGCTAATTGATTATCTAACAATACCGTTGACAAGGTATTGTTTGCAGCATTGGTAACTACTAAATACCATTTACCATTGTCATAAATGCCCGACAAATCACTAGGCCCTGCAAATGAAAAGCTCGGATTTCCTAAGTCCACAGCAGTTGGAGTAAGCTGCACATTATTACCGATATCAAAACGCACTAAGGTACTCGTGCCGGTATTAACACAATACGCTGTCCAAATACCTGCATCGCTAGCAACAAACACGCCTCTTGGATTGTTCATCACGCCACTAACATTACCATAATTAACGCCACTTGGTATACTATTTAAATCTGGTCCGAAGTTCACGCGCGCCATTGAAGAACTTGATGAATCGGCACCGCCAACCACAAATACAAACCAATTTCCAAACTCATCTTGAACAGGATAAACACTATTAGTAAAGGCTGGAATGGTATTTTCAATCGTACCAAAATTAGTAACCGTAGGAATATTGGCCATGCTATTGCCAAATTCTAAACGTAAAAATTCTTGGGTTAAATTATTTACTACAAAGCCAAAATAATTATTGTTGCTCTTCACAATTTCAATGCTACTTGGATTGACCAAGTTGAAATTGTTGCCAATATTAGCTCCTGTAGGCACGTTGAGCATATAGCCAGAACAAAAACCCCAAAATATAGTAGATGGATTGTAAGCCGAAAGATTACTTTTAATATATACGGGTTGGTTTACACATACCGTATCAGGTGCTGTAAACAACACTTGCGCATGAACGCTACCCACGATAGACGCCCACAAAATGGAGACAATAAACAGCAGTTTCTTCATATATTCGTATTGCTATTTCAAAATATTAAATGCTAATATAAGGAAATCATTAAAACTTTTCTAATTAAAGTGTTTTTTTATTTAAATATTCCTATTATTTTTAATCAAATAATCTAAAACCAATGAACTCCAAAATCAACCCTTCGTATTTTATTAAGACCACCTTACTGTGCGTTTTAGTTGGCTTTTCATCCTTGTCATTTGCAAAAAAAGGCATGTGGATGCCTCCAAATTTAGGTTTGAAAGAAAGTGACTTGAAAAAAATGGGATTAAAAATTCCTATTTCAAAACTTTATAATGATAAGCAAACAGGCATCAATCAAGCGGTGGTTATTTTTGATAAAGGCTGCACGGGTGAAGTGATTTCATCTAATGGGTTGATATTAACCAATCATCATTGCGGATACAGCGCGGTTCAAAAAATTAGTAGCGCTACAAAAGATTATTTTGCAAACGGCTTTTGGGCTAAAAATCAGCAAGAAGAGATTCCTTGTCCCGGCTTAACGGTAACATTTGTAAGGAAAATGGTAAATGTTTCCGACTTGATATTATACGAAATTTACCCCGCTATGAAAAACGAAGAACGTGATAGTATTATTGATGCTCGTATTCGCGGATTAGAAAAAGGATATCGCTACACTTCACACTTAGATGCTCAAATTAAGCCTTTTTTTAATGGTAATGAATATTGGGTTACCGTATCTGAAACCTATACGGATGTTCGTTTAGTTGGATTTCCTCAAAATGGCATTGGGGCTTTTGGCGGAGACACTGATAATTGGATGTGGCCAAGACATACGGGCGATTTTAGTTTATTCAGAGTGTATGCTAATAAGCAAAACAAACCTGCAAGCTATGCCAAAAACAATAAGGCCTACAAAACAGCTAATTTTTTAACTATTAATGCAAAAGGAATTAAAGAGGGTGATTTCACCATGGTTTATGGTTTCCCTGGTACAACCCAAAATTATATTTCTTCTTATCAATTAGCTCAAATTCAAAATATTATTGACCCTATTCGTATTCAAGCTCGTACGGCTCGACTAGAAGCGATGACCCAAAAAATGAATGCTGACCGAGGTGTATTTTTGAAATATACGGCTAAAAGAGCAAGCATTGCAAATGGTTGGAAAAAATGGCAAGGAGAATTGAAAGGCTTACAACAAAATCATGTATTAGATAAAAAAAGAGAGCAGGAAACTCGTTTCATGACCTGGCTCAATTTACATTTAATGGATAGCTCCGTATCGGGCAAAGCTTCAGAAATTTTACAAGCTATGGACGCTGTTTGTAATGCTGCCAATCAAAGTATAAAAACCGACGAGTATATTAAAGAGGCGGTATTAAGCATTGAGCTCATTCAACAAGGCCAATTATTAGAAAAAGTTAGAAAAACGATAAGCGCTTTAAAAGGAAATGCATTGAGAGATTCATTAGCCATTTTAAAAGCTAATTATTTAGCATTTGAAAAAGATTTTGATCCCGCTACAGATGCTGCAGTCTTTGGCGCATTAATGCCGTTATACTTCAAAAATTGCGCTGGTAAAATGCCTAAAGAATTTATCAACCAATACAACCAATACAGTGCACAATTTGGAAAATGGTCGAAAGGCCTCTATGAAAGAAGTTTACTTTCAAACAAAGCCGAC
The DNA here is from genome assembly GCA_903912405.1 of uncultured Bacteroidota bacterium. Classification (GTDB taxonomy): domain Bacteria; phylum Bacteroidota; class Bacteroidia; order Chitinophagales; family Chitinophagaceae; genus CAIWHF01. The sequence continues at coordinate 5,449 of CAIWHF010000216.1, forward strand.
TTTATAGCCTTTTTAGACGCTGAAAAACCTTCTTTAGAAACTATTACCAACGACCCCGCATTGAAATTATATAATGCCATAATAGATTATAGAGCTTTAAAAATTAATCCGTCATTAGCTACCTATAATCAAGCTATGCGCTATTGGAATCGCTTGTATACTTACAATACTTTATTAATGGGTGACCGTGCAGATTTTGCACCAGATGCAAATTTCACCCAACGATTAACCTATGGAACCGTTAAAGGTATGGACCCTGAAGGCGAAGCAGGTTATAGCTTTCAAACTTTTTTAGACGAAGCTATTGCAAAAGACAAACCAAGCGTAGAAGAATTTAAAGTTCCGGAACAACTAAAAGCATTACAGGCAAAAAAAGATTTTGGAAAATGGGGTGAAAACAATCGTATGCCAATAGCATTTATTGCAAGCAATCATACCTCTGGCGGCAACTCCGGAAGTCCTGTGCTAAATGCAAAAGGAGAATTGATTGGCACCAACTTTGATCGCGTGTGGGAAGGCACTATGAGTGATTTGTATTACGATGCAAATATTTGTAGAAATATTACGCTTGATGTTCGTTACACCTTGTTTATTATTGAAAAAATGGGCAACGCTTCATGGTTGTTTAAAGAAATGAAAATAATTAAGTAGTTCCAACAACAATAATTTTTTTTTAAAAAAAACACGTAGTTTTTCTACGTGTTTTTTTTGTATTTTGCAGAGCTGTTTTTATGAAAAAAATCAAACCTTATTTGTTACTTGTCATACTACTTTCTTTTTTATTAGAAATGACAACTGCTTGTGCCGTTACCCCAAAAACGCTTATAAAAAAAGATAAGCAGCTGTTGATTTTTGAAGCAACTACGCAAACTATTTTTCAAGGCAGAAAAGAATCTAATCCCATGCAAGAATTTTTAATTCTGGCGAAATGGCAATATCCCTACTCTGCCGATGAATTTTATTTTAAGTATAATGCTATTTGGAGAGTTGTTAGAATCAGAAAAATAAATCAATACAACAATAAGTTTCCAACTCAACCCAATGATGCAGTCATCGGTTCTTCTTATTACAATGCACATCAACTACTTACGGACAGCATTGCTAAAAATGACAGCATTGAGCTGTATCCCATGCCTAATGGGCGCTATAAAATACCTCACTTTTTCAATAAACTTCCTAAACAATGTATCGTGTACTACCATAACTTTGTATGGTATTATACTCCAATTCAATTCAAACAATTATCTTCCGTTATAACTCCTTAACATGAAAAAACTACTTTTCCTATGCTCGCTTTCCATAACAAGTCAATTAGCACTTGCTCAAGATTGGCTGCAAACTAACAATGGCGCAACAAGAAGCTTAAAAGATATCCTTAACTTTCAAGAAGATATAAAAGCTAAAAACCAATCATTAAATAAGAAAGAGAAGGATGAAGAGGACGAGGTGGAAAAAGAATTTATTGAGGAAGGCAATAACTATCACTACGACAGATGGAAATGGTATTGGGAACAACATACTGACACCAACGGAAATCTAGTTGGCCCTGCTGCAAAACAAAGCGCTTGGAATAGTATGCAAGCGCAAAAAGCGAAAAGAAATCAGCTTTCAAAAACTACTTCCGGATTTGACAATTGGTCTTTTCAAGGACCTAATAACTCTGCTGCTAACGGCAAAGGAATTGGAAGAATCAATACCATCGCATTTCACCCTACGGAAGTCAATACCTTTTGGATCGGTTCTGCTGGTGGCGGACCTTGGAAAACAACCGATGGAGGTTTGTCATGGGCACCGGTATATAGCAATATAGCTACCTTAGGTGTTTCGGATATTGAATTTAACCCCTTAAATCCTTCTAGTATTTTTATATGCACTGGCGATAGAGATGCTGGCGACAATTACAGTATTGGCGTCATTAAATCTACGAATGGAGGTGTGATTTGGGATACTACAGGATTCAAATACAATGCAAGTCAATTAAAACTAACTAATGATTTAGCTATAAATTATTTAGATACCAATAAAATGCTCTTAGCAACATCTGAAGGTATTTTTAAATCTATAGATGGTGGTGCTACATGGACACTTAAAACAACAGGACATTACAAACAAATTCAATATAATGTTGCCGACACAGCAATGGTTTTGGCCTCTGGCTACAATGACCAATCTGGCAACTTTGTGTTGGGTACCGTATTTTATAGTATGAATGGAGGTAATAACTGGCAAGCTGCAACAGGTATTACGGGAGGCAAACGTGCCGTATTTGGTCAAACTATTGCAGCGCCTAATTGCATTAAAGCAATAGTTAGTAAAACTTCTGATTACGGATTAGATGCCATTTATGCTTCATCTGATTCTGGCAAAACTTTTAGAGTAGTTATGACCGATAGCTCATGTGCAAAAAACATTTTAGCAAATTCGGCAAATGGCAATGCGTGTAGTGGACAAGGTTGGTATGACTTATCCTTAACGGTAAGTCCACAAGACACCAATAAAATTATTGTAGGTGGTGTAAATACTTGGTATAGTATTAACGGAGGGAAAAAATGGAACCTAGCAAACCAATGGGCAGGTAGCGTTCCGGGCATTAAAACAGTACATGCCGACAAGCACTATCATATATACCATCCTCTTAATCCAACTACCTTATTTGAATGTAATGATGGAGGGGTTTATAAATCTTCCGATGCTACACATCAAATCTGGACAGACTTAAGCAATGGATTAGGCATCACTCAATTTTATAGAATGGCGCTAAGTCCTGTAAATAATTTTGTTATTGGAGGCGCACAAGATAACGGCTCTAAAAAAATTGCTCCAAATTTTATTGTTGGCGACTTGACTGGTGGAGATGGTATGGATTGCCAAATGCACAATAGTAAACCCAATATATTTTTTACCTCCCTTTATTATGGAGCGCTATACCGAACAACCAATAGTGGTGGGAACTTCGCTACAATTTCTAATAATATACCTGGCAATCCAACTGGTGATTGGGTTACTCCATTTGCTTTGTGCACTATAGACAATGACATCATGGTAGCCGGTTATCAAAAAGTTTATGCTTCGCAAGACAATGGCACGACTTGGTCTGCTATATCACCAAATATTGTTAGTGGCACTTCCTATATAAAAAAAATCGCTATCGCCGATCAGAATCCAAATTACATTTATGTAACTATTGGAACCAGTGTAGTGCGTTATACCACCGATATGGGTGCTACGCCTACAGCTGCATGGAAATATATTTATGCGCCATCAAGTGCAAGATTGAATGATGTATGTGTAGATCCAAGTGATCCTAAAATAATATATGTAGTTTCTAGTGGCTACGGTACTAATTACAGAATGGGAAAATATAACAGCAATGATTCTACTTGGACATGGATGAATGCCGGATTACCAAACGTGCCTGCAAACAGCATCGAAGTGGATTCTAATACACATACTTTATATTTAGGAAACGATATTGGCGTTTATTATAAAGATACCAGTATGAGTGCTTGGATGCCATTCAATACTAATTTACCTAATGTAGAAGTTACAGATCTAGATATTAACTATGCTACCAATGAGATTTGGGCGAGCACCTATGGTAGAGGTATTTGGAAATCACCAATCGGATTTCCGACAAGCATTTCCGTTGTTCCTTTCTTAATAGATCAATTGCAAGTAGCTCCTAATCCATCGAATGGTGCATTTACTATTACTGCAAAAGACGAACTAAAAGAAAACAGTTATTATGTTTATCTCTATGATGTAACGGGTAAAATATGTTTTAGAGAATTGATTGGTAACCAACAAGGTAATTTGCATATACAAACTAATGGTTTAGCAAAAGGCCAATACATAGTGGAACTAACTACATCCAATCATGTTGCTGTAAATAGAACTAAAATTATAATTTACTAAAGTATGTAACTATAAAAAAAGCGAGTGCTTTAGGCACTCGCTTTTTGTTATAAACTCAATAATTCCTTGGCCGTAAGCACAGCTGTATCGCTTGGGTTTTCTCCACCTATCATTTTGGCAATTGCTACAATGCGCTCATCCTGGTTCAACAACTTCATTTGCGTTCGAACCGCACCTGCATTATTTTCTTCTTTATAAACATAAAAATGCGCATCTCCTTTTGCTGCAACTTGCGGCTGATGGGTAATGCAAATTAATTGATGATGCAATGCTAATTGTTTTAACAATGCACCTACTTGCTTTGCTGCTTCACCGGAAATACCCGTATCTACTTCATCAAAAATTAAAGTAGGCAGGGCCAAGGCTGCAGCTGTTTGTGACTTTAAACACAGCATGACCCTACTCATTTCTCCACCCGAAGCGGCCTTATGCAATGGTAGAAATTGTCCACTCTTATTGGCATCTAGCAAAAACTGTACCGTATCATTTCCGTAAGTATTAAATTGATCCCTAGAATCGATTCGAACTTTAAAGCGCGCATTAGGCATGCCTACAGCGCTTAAAAGTGTATTGGTTGCTTGCTCAAAAGTTGCTATTACACCTACTCTTCCTTCATGAATTAACGAGGCCACATTACTTACTTCTGAAGTTAAAGCAGCAAGTTCTTTTTGCAACGTCTCTATTTGAACATGTATATGCTCCGATGCACCTACAGATGTTTGCAATTGTTTTTGAATAGCTAACAACTCATCCGTAGTAGTTACTTGATGTTTCTTTAATAATTTATATCCTAAATCTACACGCTCTTGTATTTGCTCCAAGGCTGCAGGATTTAAACTAATACTATCTTGTAAGCTACTCAATTCAGTAGCTATATCTTTAAGTTCAATATAGACAGATTCGATACGTTCTGCAATTGGAGCAACTTTCGGATACACGGCATGTATACCCTGTAATTGCTGAAGTACTTTTTTTAGTTCTAAATTTAATGCTTGATCACTTTCCAACAATGCATGTTGCGCATATTGCAAAGCTTGTTGTATTCGCTCAACATTTGAAAGCTCTTTCAATTGATTTGCCAATTCCTCAATTTCCATCGATGTAAAATTAGCCTCCACTAGCTCATTTAGTAAAAAAGAATTATAAGCAAATTCTTTATCCCAATTAGCTTGTTGCATTTGCAATTGCTGCAATTGTTGCTGTGTTTTTTTGTAAACACTAAATAGTTTTTGATAAGATTGCAGCAAGGTGGCATGCTGTGCTAAGGCATCTATTATATCAATTTGAAACGTATCTTGTTCTAATGCCAAATGACCAAATTGTTGTTGCAAATCCACCAAAAAAGGAGTCAACTCATTTAATACTTGCAAGGTCACTGGAGTATCATTAATGAAGGCACGCGATTTACCTGATACTGCTATTTCTCTTCGAATAATACAAATAGGCTCTACCTCTAAATCATGTGCTTGCAATTGCAATGTAAACGCTTCATTTTTTGCGACATCAAAATAGCCTTCTACTACGCATTTTTCTTCTTTGTTAATCAACACCGAAGTGTCTGCTCTATCACCTAATATTAAAGACAACGCGCCCAATACAATACTCTTTCCAGCACCCGTTTCTCCGGTGATGGTATTTAAATGAGCATCTGGCAGTAATGTCAAATGATCTATAATAGCATAATTATGAATACGTAATTTCTGAAGCATAGTAAGATAGAGTCGCTACAAAAATACATAAGAATTCAACAATCTTCAATCGAAAACTTATTGAATTATGCCTACTTTTGCACATGGCAAAATTTTATTTAAGAAAAAAAATTGGAGACCGCGTTGTAAATGGCCATCCTTGGGTATTTGCAAATGAATTGGGCGACAGCGAAGGTGACTATAAAGCAGGTGATATCGTAGATGTACATAGTAGTAATGGCACCTATATTGGCAGTGGCTACATTAACCCATCTTCTTTAATTCGAATAAGAATTCTCACTCGCAATAAACTAGAACCAATAAACGAGGCATTCTTCTACAACAAATTATTAGCCGCCTGGGAATACCGAAAGCAACTAGGTTATGTAGAAAATTGTCGATTAATTTTTGGAGAAGCGGATGGCATGCCTGCTTTAATCATTGATAAATTCAATGATTATTTCGTTATTCAATCAATGGCCTTGGGCATCGATCTTTGGAAACAAGCAATAGTAGATGCATTGCAAAAAATCTTTAACCCTAAGGGTATTTATGAACGCAACGATGTGCCTGTGAGAGAATTAGAAGGCATGCAGCAAATAAAAGGATTTTTATCTGAACCTTTTGATACGAATATTATCATTAATGAAAACGGTTTACAGTTTCATGTAGATATCGCTAATGGTCAAAAAACAGGTTATTTCCTCGATCAGCAAGATAATCGAAGAGCCATTCAGCATATTGTAAAAGGAGCAAATGTATTAGAAGCCTTTTGCTACACAGGTACTTTTTCTGTTCATGCGGCTCATTATGGTGCTAAAAAAGTTTTAGGTTTAGACATTTCTGAACAAGCCGTAGAAAAAGCTAAAGCCAATGCACGCTTAAATGGCTATCAAGATATATGTGATTTTAAAGCCGCGAATGCCTTTGATTATTTGAAACAAATTAGTAAAGAGCAGCAACAATTTGATGTGGTTATTTTAGATCCACCTGCTTTTACAAAAAGCAGAGAGCATATTCAAAAAGCAGTTACAGGCTATAAAGAAATAAACTTAAGAGGTATGAAACTCGTAAAACCGGGTGGCTTTCTTGTAAGTGCTTCTTGTACTAATCTTGTACCTCCAGATTTATTTTTAAAAACAATAGAAATGGCAGCAAAAGATGCTAAACGAAAATTGCGACAAGTAACTTGGCAAACACAAGCTGCCGACCACCCTATTGTTTGGCATATACCAAACACCCAATATTTAAAATTCTTGATCGTTCAAGTTATGTAATAAAAAAGACCTGCAATTGCAGGTCTTTTTTATTAATTTCTTAAAATCAAGCATTATAATTGGTTGTAGATGAAAACATCTGCAGCTCTTTGAATACCATAAAATTGGAATGTTTTACGACCATATCCTTTTTTGAAATAAGCGTCTGTTTTGCCTTCTTCAGGGATAGTAACCCAATCATGATCGCCTCTTAACCAACGATAAACAGGAATATAGTTGTTACCTCTTTTTAAAGATGCATAGAATTGTACGTGTTTTCCTTCGTAACCCATTTTCATCATAGCATTATCGCTAAATTCATCTTCAATGACACTTACATGATCTTTCGTATGAGGGTTATACCAACCATATACGGCAACACGACCTTCACCTGGATTTCTGTATGCTGTGAAAATAGGCTCTTTATCTGTCCATTTCCAATGCAACATTTGTCCTTCTTGGTACTCGCCTTCGGCAACTGTTACATATTCTTTATCATCTGTATTATACCAACGATAAACCTTTACAAGTTCATCACTTTGTGCTTGAGCAGTAGTTGTTTTTAATAAAGAAACTAATGCGATGGTCAGTAAGCTGAATGTTTTTTTCATAATCAGTTATTAATATTTTCAAAATCTCCAACAAAATACATAAAAAAAACATTTAAAAACAACTGATTTACTACTTTTTTTATAAATCTTTAAAAAATTGCCAATTCGGTTTGTTCAAATGCTGCATTTGGCATAGTTTTGGAGCCCTTTTCAGACGAGTTGACATATTTTAGGCGAATGCACGAAATTTGATACCTCTATAGTGTGAAAACGAATAATTTATAATTCAACCTAAACCTTAATAAACTTATTTTAAATGATTGGCTTTATATCTAAACTTTTTGGCGGCAACAAATCTGATAAAGACGTAAAAATACTATTACCCATCGTTAGCGAAATCAATGCTCATTACGAAAGCTATAAGCAACTTAGCAATGATGCATTAAGAAACAAAACAGCTGAATTTAAAAGCCGTATTCAAAATCACATCAGTGCAACAAATACTGAAATCAGTGTGAAAAAGGAGACAAGCTTAACTATCGCAAGTACAGATATGCATGCCTTAGAAACTATATTTACAGAGATAGACGCCTTAATTAAAAATAGAGACGAGCAAATCGAAGAAATACTAAACCAAATACTCCCTGAGGCATTTGCAGTAATAAAAGAAACAGCGCGTCGATTTAAAGAAAATACCACAATTGAAGCTACAGCAACCAATTTAGATAGAGATTTATCAATTAATCGTGAGTATATCAGCATTGAAGGCGACAAAGCGTATTATAATAATTCATGGAAAGCTGCCGGCAGCCAAGTTACTTGGAACATGTTGCACTATGATGTACAGTTAATCGGGGGTATCATTTTACATCAAGGAAAAATTGCCGAGATGGCTACGGGTGAAGGTAAAACATTGGTTTCTACACTCCCTTCTTACCTTAATGCCTTAGCAGGCGAAGGGGTGCACTTGGTTACCGTAAATAATTACTTAGCTATCCGTGACCAAGAATGGAACGGTCCAATATTCGAATGGTTGGGATTGAAAGTAGATTGCATCGACAAACATCAACCTAATACCGAAGCTAGAAGAAATGCCTATTTGGCAGACATTACCTACGGAACCAATAATGAATTTGGCTTTGATTACTTAAGAGACAATATGGTGCACAGCCCAGAAGAAATGGTGCAACGTAAACATCATTTTGCCATGGTAGATGAAGTAGATAGCGTATTAATTGACGATGCTCGTACGCCATTAATCATCTCAGGTCCTGTACCTAAAGGTGATCAACAACAATTCCATTTATTAAAACCTCGTATTGAATTTTTAATAGCTGAACAAAGAAAAATTGTAAATGCAAGCTTAACTGACGCTAAAAAATTAATTGGCGAAGGAAAAGCAGATAAAGAAACAGGAGGTTTAGCCCTCTTTAGAGCATATCGCGGTCTACCAAAAAATAGCGCGTTAATAAAATTTTTAAGTGAAGATGGAAACAAACAAATTCTTCAGAAGATAGAAAACTATTACTTAGGCGAGCAGCAACGCAACATGCCTATAGTAGATAGTGAACTTTATTTTACCATCGATGAAAAAAACAACAGTGTAGATCTTACTCAAAAAGGATTGGCTCTAATTACCAGCAATGGTGAAGACACCAACTTCTTTGTTTTGCCGGATATCGCAACCATGCTCACCGCCATTGAAGAAACTGCTACAACCCCTGAAGAAAAAACACAGCAAAAAGAAGCCTTACTTCAAGATTATGCTACCAAAGCAGATCGTATCCATTCGCTTCAACAATTATTAAAAGCATATACGCTTTTTGATAAAGATGTTGAATATGTAGTGATGGATGGGAAAGTAAAAATTGTAGACGAACAAACCGGCCGTATTCTCGATGGTCGTAGATACAGTGATGGATTACATCAGGCAATTGAAACCAAAGAAAATGTGACGGTAGAAGCGGCTACGCAAACATTTGCTACCGTTACTTTACAGAACTTTTTTAGAATGTACCACAAACTATGTGGTATGACCGGAACGGCAGAAACAGAAGCAGGAGAATTCTGGGAGATTTATAAATTAGATGTTGTATCCATACCTACGAATATTCCAATTTCTAGAAAAGATCAACAAGATTTAGTTTACAAAACTAAACGCGAAAAATACAAAGCCGTTATTGATGAAATAGAGCAATTGCGAGAAAAAGGAAGACCTGTATTAGTGGGTACCACCTCAGTAGAAGTATCTGAATTACTGAGTAGAATGTTGCAACAAAAGAAAATCCCACACAATGTTTTGAATGCAAAACAACACGAACGGGAGGCACAAATTGTTGCTGAGGCGGGTTTAACAGGAGCCGTTACCATTGCTACTAATATGGCTGGGCGTGGTACCGATATTAAATTAGGTGCAGGCGTAAAAGAAGCTGGTGGATTGGCAATAATCGGTACGGAGCGCCATGAAAGTCGTAGGGTCGATCGTCAGTTACGTGGTCGTGCTGGCCGTCAAGGTGATCCTGGTTCATCTCAATTCTTTGTTTCTTTAGAAGATGATTTAATGCGTTTATTTGGTTCTGAGCGTATTGCATCTTTAATGGACCGCATGGGCCATAAAGAAGGAGAAGTATTACAACATAGCATGATAACTAATTCTATTGAGCGTGCACAGAAAAAAGTAGAAGAAAACAACTTTGGTATTCGTAAAAACTTATTAGAGTATGACGATGTGATGAATACACAACGTAATGCTATTTACAAAAGAAGAAACCATGCTTTATTAGGCGAGCGCTTATCTATTGACATTGATAATGCTATGTATGATGTTTGTGCCGACTTTGCTAATCAATTTGATAACCAAAGAGATGAACAGGCATTTAAATTAGAGGTAATTAAGCACTTAGCGATAGAACCTTCTTTAGAAAGCATTAATTTTGCTAAAGCTGATACACAACAAATTGCGGAGCATTTATATCAACAAGTTGCTGCCTTTTATGAGCATAAATGGAACAGTATTCAACAGCAAATGTTGCCTTCCTTAAAACAAATCTATAACGATAATCATCAAGCACCAGGCAATATCGTAGTGCCTTTCACAGATGGTATTCGTGGATTACAAATTTACTTGCCGTTACAAGAAAGCATTGAACAAGAAGGAAAGACTGTTTCTAAAACCTTAGAGAAAAATATCACTTTAGCTCTCATTGACGACGCATGGAAGGATCATTTAAGAGGCATGGATGATTTGCGTCAATCTGTAAGAAATGCCACTTACGAGCAAAAAGACCCTTTGTTGATCTATAAATTTGAAGCCTTCAAATTATTCCAACAAATGATGCTGGATACCAACAAAACGATTATTTCTTTCTTAATGCGTGCGGGTATTCCAGTCGAAAACGGACCTGAAACAGTTAAAAACATACCAAATCAACAAACGGACATGAGCCGTATGCGCACGGAGCACGAACAATTTGGCGACGACCAACCGGAGCATGATGCTAGTTATGCCAACACAGAAGCGCCCAAACGCATGCCTATAGAAGCAGCGCCAAAAATTGGAAGAAATGATGTGTGTCCATGTGGAAGCGGCAAAAAATTTAAATCGTGTCATGGACGCGGAGCATAAACCCTATTTTAATAATTGTTTAAGGCATTTCAATTGAAATGCCTTTTTTATTAACTAAAAAACGGCAACTTATTAACAAAATAAATTTAGAGCCCCAATAGTATTTTTAATCATTTCCTTTTTACTATTTTTGCTTACCCAAAAAAGATAAATTTTAAATTTTACATGAAAAACAATAACTACTCACTTCTACTTGCCGTATTATTAATTTTAGCTGCAGCAGCGCTTCGCGTTGTAAATGCAGAAATGCATTTATATGCATTGGCACCGATAGCAGCATTAGGCATTTTTGCTGGCGCAACCATTCGTAATCGTTCAAATGCTTTTATAATTACGCTTGCTGCTCAATTTTTATCAGATTGCTATTTTCAGTTTTTCACCAATACGCCAGGGTTTTATGGTATATCACAATTGTTCAATTATGGAGCAATGGCATTAGTTACCTTTATTGGTATGCAGATGCAAAGCAGAAAAGCACTATCCGTACTTGGCTATACCCTTTCAGGATCTTTAGTATTCTTTATACTGTCAAATTTTGGCGTATGGATACATGAGTGCTTCGCAAACCCAGCAACACGCATGTATAGTGCAGATCTTAGTGGTTTGGCACAAACCTTCTTAATGGCCTTGCCTTTTTATACTCCAACAGGCACAAACTTATTTTTCAATGCACTCGTAAGTGATTTATTTTGCAGCGGTGTATTGTTTGGCGCATTTGCATTATTACAAAAAAGAGCAATCGTTAAAAGCATTTAACCAATTTTTCACGCATACTTTAGAATATGAATTTTCAATTATCAGAAGAGCAAATTGCTGTGCAAATGGCAGCAAGAGATTTTGCAAAGAATGAATTATTACCAGGCGTTATTGAGCGCGATGATCAACAAAAATTTGCAACAGATCAAATCAAGAAATTAGGCGAATTAGGCTTTATGGGCATGATGGTAGATCCTAAATATGGCGGGTCTGGCATGGATACCATTTCCTATGTATTAGCAATGGAGGAGATTTCAAAAGTAGATGCATCGGTTTCGGTTTGTATGAGCGTAAACAATTCCTTAGTATGTTATGGCATTGAGAAATATGCAAATGAAGAACAAAAACAAAAATACTTAGTACCCTTAGCTAGCGGACAAAAAATTGGTGCGTTCTTATTAAGCGAACCAGAAGCAGGATCGGATGCTACTTCACAAAGAACAACCGCGGAAGACAAAGGTGATTACTACTTATTAAATGGTACAAAAAACTGGATTACGAATGGCAATTCGGCATCTTATTATTTAGTAATTGCACAAACCTACCCAGAAAAAGGTCATAAAGGCATCAATGTTTTTATTGTAGAAAAAGAATGGGCAGGTGTAACAGTAGGTGCTAAAGAAAATAAAATGGGTATCCGCAGTAGTGATACACACAGTATCATGTTCCAAGATGTGAAAGTACCTAAAGAAAATAGAATTGGCGAAGATGGGTTTGGTTTCAAATTTGCTATGCAAACACTTTCGGGTGGACGTATAGGAATTGCTGCCCAAGCGTTAGGTATTGCAAGTGGTGCTTATGAATTGGCCTTAAAATATTCAAAAGAACGTAAAGCATTTGGAACAGAGATTTCTAATCATCAAGCTATAGCATTTAAATTGGCCGATATGGCAACGGAAATTGAAGCTGCCCGTTTGCTTTGTTTAAAATCAGCTTGGGAAAAAGATAATCACATAGATTATGCTCAATCTTCTGCTATTGCAAAATTATTTGCATCAGAAATTGCACAACGTGTTACTAATGAAGCAGTTCAGGTGCACGGTGGCTATGGTTATGTAAAAGAATTCCATGTAGAGCGTCTAATGCGTGATGCAAAAATCACCCAAATTTATGAAGGTACTAGTGAGGTGCAAAAAATTGTAATCAGTAGAAGTATTCTTAAATAAAATTAATACTAATAAAAGAAGCCAATCAAATGATTGGCTTCTTTTATTTTATGTTGCAAGGATTGAAGTTTATGGCAATGTAATAGTAGTTACTGCGCCATTATTAGTTAATGTTGCTTGATTGTCACAAGCTCCATTACCATAATCAATAATGCGAATATTACCATTCGGCACCGTCACTTGTACCGTACCCTCTTTAATCCAATTACAAGAGCGCGCAATTGATAGACCTTTGGTTATTAAATGTGTTACTTGAGTGCCATTTGGACGTGTTACTATCCAACTTCCTGTAATATTATAACTATCATCAGTTTTTGTAGAAGTTGCATATCCGGTAATCCAAGTACGGGTTTTTGAGCCTGATACTTGAATAGTTCCTGCGCCGCTTGCTAATATAATAGAAGCGTTGGTATTAACAGTACAATAGATTTGATTATTTGCATTTAAACCCATATTAGTAACTGTTTTAGTGCCAATCACTTGATTGTTATTAACGAAATAATTGCTGAATGTAATTGTATGTATAGATCCACTTTCTTTATATTTCCCTGTATAACTCACTAAAATCATACCTCTTCTATACTTACCATCACTGCATAAACAATTGGTAGTGCCAAAATTAATAGTAATCGTATGCGGGACAGCAATCGTATCTCTGGTAATTGTAGCACACTGGCTAGTAGTTTTAAAAGTGCTCAGTGAATTACTTTCTGATGCTTGGTCTGCAATATCAATAATATCTGAAAATGTTTGCTCAGCTGTAGCATGTTCAGTAGCAAATCCGGTATCTTCTACACTGGATGTTTTTTTACATGCAGTTAGATAAACAGCTGTACTCCATAGCATTATACCTGCTAGTACAATAAAAAAATGTTTTTTCATAATTACTTAGTTTTAAGGTTACTTATTTGACTTTTTATTTACTTTATAGTTTAATTATGCACGTAAAAATCCTAAATAAAGGTTAAAACACCAAAATAGCCAAATAATGCGTACCTTTGCGCTTCAATAATATAAGTTCTTACTAATGATTTCTTTTTCAACGCTCTCCATGAGAGCTGAATTAACACGTGCTGTCACGGAAATGGGCTTTGAAACACCCACCCCAATACAGCAATTAGTTATACCACATCTTATCTCGTCTCCGGCTGATATCATAGGCCTTGCACAAACAGGAACTGGTAAAACTGCAGCGTTCGGATTACCACTCCTTCATCACACCGATGTTTCCGTAAAGCACGTACAAGGACTAATTCTTAGTCCCACTCGCGAACTTTGTATGCAAATACAAGTAGAGCTCGCTAAATATGGTCAATACATGCCTGGACTGCGCACTTGCGCTGTTTATGGTGGCGTGCCTATTACCAACCAAATACGTGAGGTAAAAACCAACCCTCAAATCATCGTTGCTACCCCTGGTCGCTTAATCGATTTATTGGAGCGTAAAGCCATTTCTCTAGACCATGTAGAATATGTGGTATTAGATGAGGCTGATGAAATGCTAAACATGGGTTTTAGAGAGGATATTGATTTTATCCTTGGAACTACACCTATGCGTAAATATACATGGTTGTTTTCGGCAACCATGAGTAATGAAGTGCGTGGCATAGCTAAACGCTTTATGACGAAATGGGAAGAGTTTTCTGTTGCCGCAGCCAATGCTACCAACGAAAATATCGACCATCAATATTATGTAACACAGCATCGTAATCGTTTTGAAACCTTACAACGCTTGCTTGATTTCACGCCAGGCATATATGGCATCATCTTTACGCGTACGCGTCAAGACTGCCAAGATATTTCTGAGAAATTAATGAAGCAAGGATACCATGTATCTCCATTGCATGGCGATATGGATCAGAAAATGCGTAGCAAAGTATTAGAACGCTTTAAGAATAGAACCTTACAAGCTATTGTAGCAACCGATGTTGCCGCACGTGGTATAGATGTAAATGACATTACACACGTTATTAATTACGAATTGCCCGATGATCCGGAAGTGTATACACACCGAAGCGGAAGAACGGCACGTGCTGGAAAATCTGGTATTTGTATTTCTATTGTATCTCCAAAAGAAGTAGGCAGCATACGTACGATAGAACGTATAGTAAAAAATAAATTTACTAAATGTGATATTCCAGATGGTGCAGAGATTGTACGCAAACGTTTGTTCCATTTCTTAGAGCAAATTGAAAATGTGCAACCAGAAAGCGAGTTTGCAGATGTATATCTTAATATGATTCATGAGAAATTTGAAACCATGGAAAAAGATGAACTGATCAAGCGACTTATTTTCTTACAATTACAAGAAACCATTCAAACCTATCAAAAATCACATGATTTGAATGCTGTGGGTGGCGACTCTAAAAATGCAGGCGTTGCTGTGCGTGGTGCGGTATGGACCCGAATGTTCTTGAATGTTGGACAAAAAGATGGCTTTAATGATGCTAGTCTTGCACAATTCATTTGTGAGCAAACTGATCTTAAACCAGATGTTTTAGATAGAGTTACGGTACGCGATTTAAGCAGTTTTTACAATGTAAAAACAGATGTTGTAGATTTGATCATTGAAAGTATTAGCTCAAAAAAATTCAAAGGACGTAAATTACGTACCGAAGAAGCTGATAAGAAAGATGCATCTCGCGGACCAAGTCGTGGTGGATATGGTGGTGGCCGACCTGGTGGCGATAGAAGCGGTGGCGGCAGAAGCTATGGCGGTGGCGACCGAGGAGGCAGAAGCTATGGTGGCGATCGTGGTAATAGCGAACGCAGTGGCGGCGGCAGAAGCTATGGCGGAGATCGCTCTAGTGGTGGCGAACGAGGAGGCTATTTCAAATCGAGAGATGAGAAAGCTGGTCGTTCAAGTGGAGCAGGAAGAGGCGACAGCTATAGAGGCGGTGGTCGAAGTCGCGACTAAAAAAATAAAATTCACCCAAACTAATTATTAGGTATGCAAAAAGCTACACTCATAATTGGATTCAGTTTAATGCTTTTTATGAGTTGGAGCGCACAAGCTCTAACTCATAAAAAAAAGCATGCAAAAAGCACATCTTCCAAAGATAAACACATTAGCCATCATGCAAACTATTCAAATGAAATAGAAGGAATAGCCAGTTATTATCATAAAAAATTTGAAGGTAGAAAAACAGCTACTGGTTCCATATTTAAACACTGTTTATATACAGCGGCATCAAACCGATTCCCATTAAATACCTATGTAAAGGTTACCAATTTAAGTAATCAAAAAGAGGTATATGTTCTCATTAATGATAGAATGAGTGCACATAATAAACGTGTTATAGACCTCACACATGTTTCAGTAAAAAAACTAAATTTTAAAGGTAGTGGATTGACAAAAGTAAGATTGACCAAAGTTTCAAAAGCAATTGCTGAGGAATTTATTGCATCTTATGCAGAGGAGGTAAAAGAGAAGGATACTTTATCTACTAGTATGGATAAAGCAACTAGGAAAGTCCATAAAAAGAAGTTGACCAATAAAAAACAAAAAGTTACTCCTACAAAGAAATCCTCAAAAAGCAATTCAAAAAAACAAGCAGTAAAGCCCATTCAAAAAAAGCCTCTCAAAAAAATAGTAAAATAAATAGTATGAATATTCTATTTGCCATACAAGAGATGCCGGGCAAAGGGCGAGGCATCGTTTCATTACAAGATATTGAAGCAGACTACATCATTGAAGTAGCACCCGTACTGGTTATGACAAAAGAAGAACGATTGCATTTAGATCAAACTAAATTACACGATTATATATTTGAGTGGAAAGCAAATGGCAAAGACCAATGCTGCGTTGCCCTAGGGCATGTTTCTATGTACAATCATAGCTATCAATCCAATTGCGAATATTTCATGGATTATGAGCAGGAACTCATTTTTATAAAAACCGTTAGCGCTATAAAAGCAGGAGAAGAATTACTTATCAATTATAATGGCGATTGGAATAACGAATCACCACTATGGTTTGAAGCCATCAAATGATTCCCAATGCACGGCTGCACAAGGGTGCGACGCAACGAAAGCTAAATAGTATTTCCCTTGTTTGTTTACAAAAAATAAATACAACAAATTCTAGTAGAATTCTGTTATATAGAATAGATTTGTAGATCAATCATCATGGCGAAGAAAAAACTTATAGAAGAAGCAAACTCGAGCTCGGAGCGTATTGCAAGCATCTTTGTAAAAGGAGCACGTATGCACAATTTGAAGAATATTGATGTGCATTTCCCCAAAAATAAATTAATCGTTGTAACTGGAGTTAGTGGATCTGGCAAGTCATCGCTTACCATGGATACTTTATTTGCTGAAGGGCAAAGACGCTATGCAGAAAGCTTAAGTTCTTATGCGCGACAATTTTTAATGCGATTAGACAAACCTGATGTTGACTATATTCAAAATATTTGTCCAGCTATTGCTATAGAGCAAAAAGTAAGTGCACGCACACCAAGAAGCACGGTGGGTAGCATGACAGAATTGAGTGATTATATTCGTTTGTTGTATGCAAGAATTGGCAGAACCTATTCGCCTAAAACAGGCATGGAAGTAAAACGCGACCGAGTAGAGGATGTAGTGAACTATATAAAGCATCTTACACCTTCAGCCAAAGTTTTTATTCTTGCTAGTTTTAAAACACATTACGAACGAAGTGTAACAGAAGAAATACAAGTATTAATTCAAAAAGGCTTTACGCGTTTATATATTCCAAACAAGGGAATAGTAAACATGGAGGCAATAGAAGATTTCAAGGCTATCCTTGAAAAAAAAGGAAGTGTTGCCTATATATTAATTGATAGAATCATAGTGAACGAATTCGACGAAGACACCTTGCACCGCATTGCAGATAGTATACAACTTGCATTTTACGAAGGCGAAGGCGCTTGTGAATTGACAATTAATGAAGATGCATTTATTTCTTTTAGCAACAAATTTGAACGTGATGGCATTCAGTTTTTAGACCCAACACCACAGTTGTTTTCCAACAACAACCCCTACGGTGCATGCCCTGTTTGTGAAGGGTTTGGAACGATTTTAGGCATAGACAAAGACCTTGTAATACCCGACACCAGCTTGAGCACCTATGAAGGTGCAGTAGCCTGTTGGAAAGGAGAAAAAATGAATAATTATCTTGTTCAATTTATAAAACAAGTAAGTGCTTACGATTTCCCCATTCATAAACCAATAGCTCAACTAAGCGAAGCACAGTATAAACTATTATGGGAAGGCAATGCCAAAGTAAGTGGCATTCGAGATTTCTTTACCATGGTAGAACAAAACTTATATAAAGTGCAATACCGTGTTTTACAGGCACGCTTTAGAGGCCGAACAGCTTGTAATGCATGCAATGGTAGCAAACTCAGAAAAGAAGCCAGCTATGTAAAAATAGCTAAGAAAACAATAGATCAATTAATGCAAATGCCTATACAACATTTGCAAACTTGGTTTGATACCCTCTCTTTAAATCAATACGATGAGGAAGTAGCTAAACGAATTTTAATTGAAATCCATCAGCGTTTAAGAACCATGATGGATGTAGGCTTGAGCTATTTAACACTAGAGCGATCTTCTGCAACACTCAGTGGCGGTGAAAGCCAACGCATACAACTTACTAAGTTCTTAGGTAGCAACCTCTCCGACTCTATGTATATTTTAGATGAACCCAGCATAGGATTGCATGCTAGAGACACAGCGCGCTTGATAAAAGTATTAAAAAATTTACGCGACTTAGGTAATACCGTTATTGTAGTAGAGCACGATGAGATGATGATGCGCGAAGCCGATTATATCATCGACATGGGACCATTTGCTAGCTATTTGGGAGGCGAAGTGATAGCAAGTGGTACATTTAAAGAATTGATAGCTAATCCTAAAAGCTTAACAGGTGCTTATTTATCTGGTCAAAAACAAATTGCGCAACCAAAACAAAAAAGAAAAGCACAAGGCTCTATTATTGTGGAAGGTTGCAGACAACACAATTTAAAAAATATAGATGTTAGTTTCCCTTTGGGTGTTTTATGTGTTGTGAGTGGCGTGAGTGGATCTGGTAAAACAAGTTTGGTAAAACATACCTTATTGCCTGCAATAGAAAAAGCCCTTCATATCAATCCATCTAAAGCTGGTATTCACAAACAATTATCAGGAGATCTTTCTATGATTCAGCATATAGAAATGGTGGATCAAAACCCGATTGGTAAATCTTCGAGAAGCAATCCTGTAACCTATATTAAAGCCTACGATGAAATTAGAGCCTTGTATGCAAAGCAAGGACTTTCAAAAATTAATGGCTTTGAACCAAAACATTTTTCTTTCAATACCGATGGCGGAAGATGTGACACCTGTCAGGGTGAAGGTAGCATTTTAGTAGAAATGCAATTCTTAGCCGATGTACATTTGCCATGTGATAGCTGCAAAGGAAAACGTTTTAAGGATGAAGTATTAGAAGTGCGTTATAAAGAAAAAAAATATTTATGACTTATTATGTATGAGTGTTGATGAAGCTATCGATTTTTTTAAAGAAGAAAAGAAATTAGTTAAAAACCTACAGCCCTTAGCAGATGTGGGTTTGGGCTATGTGAGCCTTGGCCAAAGCTCCAATACCTTAAGTGGTGGCGAGGCGCAGCGTATAAAATTGGCTTCTTTTTTAGGCAAGGGTGCTCATAAAGAAAAAGTTTTATTCTTATTTGATGAACCCACTACGGGATTACATTTTCATGATATTGAAAAATTATTAAAATCATTTGATGCATTGATACATCAAGGACATTCTATTGTCGTTATCGAGCACAATACAGATGTAATGAAATATGCTGATTGGCTTATAGAAATTGGTCCAGAAGGGGGCGAAGAAGGGGGCTATCTTATATACGAGGGACTTCCTGAACAATTGCACAAAAGCAAAAAAAGCGTTACTGCAGCCTATCTCAACTTTTAAAATTGAGCAGCAATTAGTTGTTTTGTATAGGGTTGTGTAGCCTGACTATACAATTGATTTGCAGCAATTCGCTCTGCAATATTACCATTTTGCATAACTAAAATATTATCACTCATATATTGCACTACTTGCAAATCGTGACTTATAAACAAATAGCTTAAAGACAACTCTCGTTTTAGCAATAAAAATAAATCGAGAATTTGAGCTTGTATTTGCACATCTAAGGCCGCAACACTTTCATCACATATCAATAATCGAGGTTCGAGCGCAAGAGCTCTTGCAATACCAATTCTTTGTCGCTGACCTCCAGAAAACTGATGTGGATATTTATCAAGCGTATCGGTTGGCATTTGCACTAAATCCATCAAAGAGCGCATTCTTTTTTCTATCGTTGATTTATCATAATGAAGATGAACCTGTAATAATTCTCGAAGCACCTCCTTGATAGTAAGCTTAGGATTTAATGATGCTAATGGATCTTGGAAAATGAGTTGGATGCCTTTTCTAATTTTCAACCATTCAGCTTTTTTTGCTTTCACTAAATCATATTCTTCAAAAGTTGCAGTACCATTGCTAAAAGGCACCAGCCCTAGCAACGCTTTAGCCAATGTGCTTTTGCCGCATCCACTCTCGCCTACCAATCCCAATACCTCCCCCTGATGAATAGAAAAGCTTATATCTTTAACGGGTTGAATAGCCGGTTTTGTTTTCGTAAATATAGAAGAAAACGTATTATAACTAACTTCTACATGGTTTAATTCAAGAACAGTCCTAGAAGACAATACAGATGGATATTGTAATGCATAAGCTTCTTTTTTAGCTATAGTTGGGGCTGCATTTAAAAGTGATTTAGTATAGATAGCATGTGGGGTTTCAAAAATTGCTTTTGCATTACCCTGTTCCATTACCAAACCTTTTTGAAGTACCATTAATTCGTTTGAGAAATATTGAGCTAATTTTAAATCATGGGTTATAAAAATAAATGCTGTTCCATGCTTTTCTTGTAATTGCTTCATCAGCAATACAATTTCCAATTGCACTTGAGCATCTAAAGCAGTAGTAGGTTCATCAGCTATTACAATGGCAGGTTTATTACACATTGCCATGGCAATGATTACACGCTGCTTTTGTCCGCCTGATAATTGATGTGGATATTTATAAAACAGATGTTCCGAATCTAAATGAACTTCATTTAAGGCCTCTTTTGCAAGAAGCACTGCTTTATGGACATCACATTGCTGATGCACTAAGATAGCTTCTTTGATTTGATTACCCATAGTCATGCTAGGATTTAAAGCACTCATAGGCTCTTGAAAAATAAGTGCTAATTGTTTCCCTCTAACGGTCTGCCATTGAGCTGCATTGCATTGCAATAAATTAATGGCTGTATTATCTACATGTAATAATGCAGCGCCTTCTGCAATTAGCGTATTGGGCAATAGGCCCATTAAAGTTAAGGCTGTAATTGACTTACCAGATCCACTTTCTCCTACAATAGCAAGCGTAGACTTAGGATAGAGCGTAAATGACAAATCCTTAACTACACAATTATGTGGTGCATTAGCAAGGCTAATATTTAGGTTTTCTACTTTTAATACCGGATTCACAATGGAATTAAAAATGTAAATGTTTAACTGTTAATCCTTGATTAATTAATTGCTTGAGCGATTCAATACCTATTTGTAAATGATTATCTACATAAGTAGCCGTTACTTGCGAATCGCTTTCTGCTGTTTTTACACCTTCGGGAGTCATTGGTTGATCAGAAACTAACAAAAGAGCTCCTGTAGGAATTTGATTATAAAACCCAGTTGTAAAAATAGTAGCTGTTTCCATGTCTATAGCCATGGCTCTGATTTTAATGAGGTACTCTTTAAATTCATCATCATGCTCCCAAACTCTTCTATTGGTAGTATATACAGTACCTGTCCAATAATCAATATTAAAATCTCGAATAGTTGTAGAGATGGCTTTTTGCAAAGCAAAGGATGGTAGCGCCGGAACTTCTTGAGGGAAATAATCGTTGGAAGTACCCTCTCCTCTTATAGCTGCAATTGGTAAAATTAAATCGCCCACTTCATTTTTTCTTTTTAATCCACCACATTTGCCTAAAAACAAAACGGCTTTGGGATTAATAGCGCTCAACAAATCCATCATAGTAGCAGCACTTGCGCTACCCATTCCAAAATTAATAATGGTTATGCCATTGGCCGTAGCACATTGCATGGGTTTATCTACACCCACAATAGGAACATTAAACTGCTTGGCAAACATGTTGACATACTTGCTAAAATTGCATAATAGAATATAACAACCGAAATCTTTTAACTCTTGAC